>NZ_JCACHU010000017.1:0-10669 GCF_059504005.1 Belnapia sp.
GGGCAAGCCCGCCCTCCTCGCCACCAGAATTTCCAGACCTCAGGTTACAGTACCGATGACGGCGGCGGTGATCTCCTGCAGAGTGGCTCCAGCGTCGCTATCGAGCATGACGATGTCGATCCGTCGGGCATCAGCCTTGTGCCTGCGGGTTCCGGTGAAGGTCGCTGGAACGATGCCGGTCCCCTCCTTGGGACCAATCTCATGCCGGGTCAGGATCTCGGCTACCGCAAGCCAGGCGAGTGCGCGGACATCGGTCCAGGACGTTGTCTGCTGGAAATGGCCGAAGGTGCAGCTATAGGTCGTGAGGCTGCCCGGCGCCGGCTCCGCCTGTGCCTCGGTTTGCGCGTTCATGACAGGGTGCTCGCGCACAGATGGGCCGCCTCGTAAGCCTCAACGTCTTCGAGCCGATAGACCACGCGGGCACCGATCTTGAGGTACGGCGGTCCCTGGTTCAGCCAACGCCAGCGTTCAAGTGTGCGGGCCTAAGACACCAGCGACGAGCAAGATCGAGTTGGTGCAGGTGCCGCGGTTCGAGGTCGCTAGGCTGCCCCTGATCCTGCGGCTTCGACGGTTTTGAACCATGGTTGGGCCCTATGGCAGCAGTCTCGGCTACCACAAGACCGTCTGGCGAAGGCACGATCCAGCACCACGATTCAATCTAGTAAACGTGGCTTCGTGCCATTGGAAAGTGCGCTAAGGGACCGGTACTCGTCACGCAGGGCATTCTCGATGCGACCTGTGGTGGGCACCTGATGCGACGGAACTTTGGTAGCAATCCACGCGGCCAGCGATTTGGCTTCGTCCACGAGCCTCGGTGCCACCTCACCGGCCTCAAATCGCCACAACATTTTGCGTCGGATTATCGGCATCACCGAAATCTTGCCGGGTGCGATCAACTTCGCATCGGTGCTCTCAACCACCCGCTTGGCGTGCTCCTCCAGCAGCGCCAGGATCGTATCATCGTCGAGCAACACAACATCTTGCGGCCGCAATGCCCGGTCTTCCGCCGCAACGGTTGGACTCTCCGACACAGAGGGCCCATAGAGGTCAGGCGGTCCAGACAACACCACAACATTCACATAGCGATATGGTCCCACCTCGATCGTGCTGGCAAGCGCATCAATGCGGAAGTCCCCGTCCCATTGGCCTGGGATTAGGCTCTCGTGCAGATGGCGTTCCGGCGCGGTCTGGACGCCAAGAAGATGCAGTTCGTTGCGCTGCACCCGCTCCCGAAAATCGAGCAAGATGCCTTGCCAGGTGTGGTCCAAGTTCGTCCGAAGGCTTTTAAAGGAGTGCTCGCCCATCGGAGCGGGAGCGCTGCGGTTCGAAGCTCCGCCAAGATTGGGGTACCCGAACGTCGCCAGCTTCTGGGACATGAAATAGACCTCGATGTTGCGGATGTCCTCGATCCGCTCCTCGAAGCATCACGCCAGCAAGGCGTTTCTGATATCGCATCGCACCGGACCCTGGCTCATCGGTCGATCCTCTTATGGGCGAGGATACACGGAGCTTCGCCAGACAGAGTCAGCACGAGGTTCACGCATTTGCGGCTGTCTGACGGGTAAGCGGCGCCATGGCTGATAGCGCCACGGCCGCCTTGGCGCACCTCCCACCCCACCTCCGCGAGGTTTGCGCGATCCTGGCCGCCGGCTTGTTGCGGCTTCGGCGCCGCACGGCCGAGGATCTGGCCCATGATGCCGCACAGGCCAGCGACCACGGAGAGAGTTCGCTACACTTCCGAGGCGACCAGAGCATGCATACGAACCGGAATAACCGGAGACCCGCATGCCCCGCATAGCCACTCAGAAGCCCACACAGGCGCCGACGCCGACCATCGCAGGCATCCCACCAGCGGACGTCCTGGGCCGCCTGGCCGCTCTACAAGCAGCGCCGATTGCCCACCTAAAGCAGCAATGGCGCGACCTTTTCGGCAAGGAGCCGCCGCCCTTCAGCCGCACCTACATCCAGAGCCGGCTGGCCTACCGCATCCAGGAGCTGGCCTATGGCGGCCTGAAGTCCGAGACCCGAGCACGACTGGAGGCGCTGGGTGAGCAGCTGGACGGAGGCAACGTCGTCCTCCGCCGCATCCGCGCCGATAGCCGGCCGCTGCCTGGAACGCGGCTGATCCGCGAGCACGACGGCGTCCAGCACGTGGTCACCGTCCGCGTCGACGACTTTGAGTACGAGGGCCGGCCCTACCGGTCGCTCTCGGCCATCGCCCGCCACATCACCGGCACCCGCTGGAACGGCTGGACCTTCTTCGGGCTGAGAGGGAGGCCCGGCGTATGAACCGCCGCAAGCTGTCGACCGACGGCGTCATGCCGGCGTCGGTCAAGAAGCTCCGCTGCGCCGTCTACACCCGCAAGAGCACCGACGAGGGCCTGGACAAGGAGTTCAACACCCTCGACGCTCAGCGCGACGCCTGCGAGGCCTACGTGGCGTCCCAGCGCGCCGAGGGCTGGGTGCTTGTCCGAGATCGCTACGACGACGGCGGCTTCTCCGGCGGCACGCTGGAGCGGCCAGCGCTGAGGCGGCTGTTGGCCGATATCGAGCAGGGCCTGGTCGACGTCATCGTGGTCTACAAGATCGACCGCCTGTCCCGCTCGCTGATGGACTTCGCCAAGCTGGTCGAGACCATGGAGGCGCATGGCGTCACCTTCGTCTCGGTCACGCAGAGCTTCAACACCACGACCAGCATGGGTCGGCTGACGCTCAACATCCTGCTCAGCTTCGCCCAGTTCGAGCGTGAGGTGATTGGCGAGCGGATCCGGGACAAGTTCGCGGCCTCCCGCGCCCGTGGGATGTGGATGGGGGGCAAGGTGCCGCTCGGCTACGTTGTCCACAACCGTAAGTTGGTCATCCTTGAGCCCGAAGCCGCAAGGGTCCGGCGCATTTTCGAGACCTTCTTAGCCATGAAATCCGCCCTCGAAACAGTCCAGCGTCTTCGGAGCGAGGGCATCGCGGCGAAATCTGGTAGGGCACTCAACCGTAGCGATATCTACAAACTTATCCACAACCGGACGTACGTTGGTGACGTCTCACACAAGGGCCAGATTTACAGAGGCGAGCACGAGCCGATCGTCTCACGGTCCTTATGGAATGACGTCCAAGCCATCTTGCAGATCAGCCCGAGGGCTCGAGCCGCTCAGAACCGGCAGCATGCGCCGGCGCTTCTCAAGGGCTTGATCTTCGGCACCGATGGCCGGGCGCTGTCGCCGACGCATTGCCGCAGAAATGGGCGCCTGTACCGCTACTACGTGGCGCAGCGGGTGCTGAAGGGCGACGCCGCTGAGGACGACGGCATCGTGCGCCGGGTATCCGCGGCCGAGATCGAGGCGGCAGTGGTCGATCAAGTGCATGCTGGTAAGCCGCTAGAGGCGCGGAACCTGACGCGATAACAGCTGCATATCCTGTATGTCTGGCGTGATGTGGGTGCTACTCGCCCTGGAACGAGGCAGGGCCGCGCCCGTTACATCTTCTATTCCAATCCGCTCTGATTCGGAGCCCACCTATGCAGCAGCGGGGCGCTGAGCGCGCACTGGACGCCCTAAGTTTCTTCGTCTCCGACGCCCGGTATGGGCTCGGCGCCTATCTCGGCATCTATCTCCTGGCCGAACACGGCTGGGATCCGGCGAGCATCGGTGCCGCGCTCTCGGTCGGCATGCTGACCGGGCTGCTGTCGCAGGCGCCCCTCGGCGCACTCGTCGATGCGGTGCAAGCCAAGCGCGCGCTGATCGCGGGCGCGGTCGTGGTGATGACCGCAACCTGTCTTGTCATCCCGCTCGCGCCTCAGTTCTGGTCGGTAGCGCTGGCGGGGCTAGTCGGAGCCATGGCCGGCGTCACAATCGGGCCGACGCTCGCCGCCATCTCACTCGGAGTAGTTGGCCCGGCACGCTTTGCCCGCCGCGCTGGGCGGAACGAGGCGCTGTTCCATCTTGGCGACGGCACGATCAGCTTGGCGATCCTGCTCACCGCACCCTTCTTCGGCAACTCGGTGCTGTTCTGGTCCATGGGTTTTACGGCTGTTGCCAGCATTGCGGCTGCCGCGGCAGTTCCCGCGGGCGCGATCGATCACGCTGTCGCCCGGGGCCTGCTACCCGGCGAGGTGACAAATGCGGCACAGCCCACGGCTTGGCGCGTGCTGCTGGGCTCCCAGCCCCTGTTGATCTTCGCGGCTTGTGGCGCCCTGTTCCACCTGGCCAATGCCAGCATGCTGGGGCTGGTGTCGCAGAAGCTGGCGCTGGGTAATCTTGGTCAGGGCATTGCCCTCACAGCGGCCTCCGCCATCGTCGCACAGGCGGTCATGGTACCAGTCGCAACACTGGTCGCGGCGCGGGTGGATGCCTGGGGGCGCAAGCCATTGTTGTTGGCCGCCTTTGTCGCCCTGGCCATGCGGGGGACGCTCTATACCCTCTCCGACGAGCGAGCCTGGCTTATTGGGGTCCAGCTCCTCGATGGGGTTGGTGCGGGCCTGATCGGCGCGCTCTTCCCGATCGTGGTCGCCGATCTGACGCGCGGCAGCGGGCACTTCGCAGCCGCGCAAGGCGTGGTGGGCACGATGCACGGGATTGGCAGCATGATGAGTATGGTTCTCGGTGGAGTGCTGGTGGTGTGGGCCGGGTATGACACCGCCTTCCTGGTGCTCGCCTCGATTGCCACCCTGGGTGGTATCCTGGTCTGGTCGGCTATGCCCGAAACTCGAGGGGCGCCGGCGATGGGCATGACCGGCAGGACCGAATCGAAATCTATTGCCTGAGCCCCTTCGTTCGTCGATGACGGAGCTCTGCTTTGAAGTGGTCAGGGACATGCTTGGCCCGCATGATGGACCAGCAGGGTCAACGTCCGCCCGGGAGAGAAAGCGTCCCCTATGCTCCGCCGTCATGCGCTCACACTCGGTGCCGCGGTCGCGGCTGGTCCCCTGGCTGCACAGACGCAGCAGGACGGGGCCGCCGCTTGGCCCAGCCGCCCCGTCACCATCCTCGTCCCCTTTGTCGCCGGCGGTCCGTCGGACATCGTCGCCCGCGTCCTCGGCCAGTATGGCGGTCAGTCGCTGAGCCAGCCGGTGGTAGTCGAGAACCGTGCTGGTGCGAACGGCGAGGTCGCGTCACGCCTGCTGGCCCGGGCGCAGCCAGACGGGCACACCCTGCTCGTGGGCTCGATCGGCGTCTTTGCCATCAACGCTGCGCTACGCCCAAACCTTGGCTACGACCCGCTGGCCTTCACCCCCATCACCCTGGCGGTCACCACGCCGAACGTGCTGGTGGTCAATCCGGACAAGGTGCCCTCGACTGATCTGCGCGGCGTTATCGACTGGCTGCGGCGCAATCCTGGCCGTACCAGCTACTCGACCAGCGGTGTCGGCTCCTCGGACCAGATGACCATGGAGCTCTTCAAGCAGCTCACAGGGACTGAACCGGCCCATGTGCCCTATGCAGGCGGGGCGGCGGCGGCCACTGACCTGATCGCCGGCAATGTGGAGCTAAGTTTCCAGAATCTCGGCACGGTGGCGGGCCACATCCAGGGCGGGCGGCTGCGTCCCATTGTGGTCACCAGCGCCGAACGCCACCCGGTGCTGCCCGATGTGCCCACCGCCACCGAAGCGGGGTTGAAGGATTTCGTGGTCACCTCCTGGCAGGCCCTCATGGCTCCTCCCGGCATGCCTGCCGCGCTGGTCCGGCGCGTGCACACAGCCGCAACCGAGGCGCTGCGCCATCCCGAGGGACGGCAGCGGCTCGAGCAGGTCGGCTTCACGGTGGTGGCGGGCTCGCCCGAGGCATACGCCGCCTTCCAGCGCGAGGAGGTGGAGCGCTGGCGCGGTGTAGTGCGGACGGCGGGCATCAAGGCGGAGTGACCGGCCGCCTGTATGTTACGCCACTTATTGCCTGGTGGTCAGTTGGCCTGACCGGAGTGCTTTCCGAACTGCAGCGCAAACAACTGCTGCTGCGACCGGAGCTCAGCCGCCAAGGGCGCATGGACGGGGCGGCGCCCTGCCCCGTTCGGCTCCAGCTCGAACAGGCCATTGGCGCAGTAGCGGTCATCATCCCAGCCGGGATGGCCGAGGATAGGATAGAGGCAGACGCCCTCGACCGGAACGCCTCGCCGGAGCGCCTCACGCACCTCACCGCCAACGTGGCGCAGCCAAGGCGCGCGAAGGTCGTCCTCGATGCTGGTTTCGGCCAGGAACAGTGGGCGGCCATAGCGCGTGTGGACGGCCGCCAAGAGCGCGTGCAGCGGGCGGGTACGCGGGTCGAATGGTGACAGCGGCTCGCCCTCGCACAGCCAGCGTCCCTTAGGCAGCCATTCCCCTGCGCAACTCCACTGATTGTTCCAGTAGTAATTGACACCCACCGCGTCGAACGTCTCGGGCCCGCCACCAAGTGCAGGTTCCACCCGTCCCGCAAGCATATCCCAGGCTTGGAATTGCGCCCTGTTGTACCAAGCGTCAGCGAGTTCCGTATCCTCGTTCCGTAGCGGCACGACATGGATGATCGGCTCAATCGCCAGAACTTTAGCTCCCGGTGCCGCCTCGCGCACCGCCCGTGCCGCAGCCGCCGCAGCCCGCACGAGTTGACGCTTAAGCTCGAGACCACGTCCGCGCGCGGCGGGGTTCATCCTGGCCATGTCGCCGCCAGCCCAGGCCAGGAAGGAGATCTCGTTCACCGGGCAAATCACGGGTGGGCTGCCGGTTTCTTCGAGATGCAAGCGGCCGAAGGCCGCGGCATAATGAGCCAAGCGGTCCACGAAACTGGCTGAGAATACGTCCAGCCCGTCCGGCCAACCATAGTGGCACAGATCCCAGGACACCTGCACGCCCATGGCCTCTGCTGCGCGGAGTAGCGGCAGCACGGGTGACCAGTCGTACCATCCCGGCGCGCCGCCCTCCACGAGGTGCCAGCGCACGCCATCGCGGGCGGCCGTGATGCCGTGTTCGGTCAGCTGGAGGTAGTCGGAAGCCGCTAGCTGGTCGTGCCGCGTGGCCGCGATCAGGTCTAGCCGCCGCCCGTCGGCACGACGCTGTGTTGAGCACTCAAACCCACCGAGGAAGAAACTTCGGAACAGCCCCGGTCGGAATAGGGCGCGCAGCTCTGGTGGCGCAGCGGCACTAGGCGCCCCTCCGAGCATCGCTGCTCCTGCCTCGGTGGCCACCCCGGCCAGCAGCTCACGGCGCGCAACGCGATTCAGTGGTGGGGGGGTGATGTCTCTCGACATCGGCCTCCTCGGAGAGCTTCGGATTACTTGCTGCTATATAACGGCGGCAGCCTCCACATGTTTCATTCTGGTGGCGCCGCCTGGGCAACATGGGGCGAAACACCCACTGTTTTCCATGATGCGGCATACAAGACGAGCAGATCCACAAATCAGCCGAGCCGCCAGCCCACTGAGTCCCCTCCTTCGCCAACCCATGCCAGGACAAACGGCCGGCTTGACCTCTATGACATGGCGCAGCGGGTGCTGAAGGGCGACGCGGCCGGGGACGACGGCATCGTGCGGCGCGTGTCCGCGGCGGAGATCGAGGCGGTGGTAGTGAACCAGATCCGCTCGTTGCTGCGGCAGCCCGAGATCACAGCGCAGAGCGTGTGACGGCATGAGCGCGATGGCCAGCATTACGGTCTGGGTGCCGCTCGCCATCCACCGGCGGCCGCGGCGGAGAACGGTGGTGATGCCGGTGCAGGGCAGTGCGCCGACTGTGGCCACGCGCGCTGATCCGACGTTGGTGAAGGCGCTGGCCAGGGCGTTCTGGTATCAGCGACGCTGGACGAGGGGCGGTACGCCTCCATCAGCAAGATAGCGGCAGGGGAGCGGATCAAGCGCGGTAACCTCGGTACGCTGCTCCGCCTCACGCTGCTGGCGCCGGATATCGTGGAGGCGATCCTCGACGGCCAATCCACGTCTCTCCTCGGGCTGCCACAACTGCTGGAACCGCTGCCGCTGAGGTGGGTGGAGCAGCGATCCGTGATCACTCGCACGACAAGGTATAGGGCAGCTGTCATAGGATGACCTGCCGTGACCAACCCTGGCCGGAAGCGGAATAGCGCCTTCCAGGGTGCCGCCGGAGTAAAGCTGCGTCTGGCTGGTTGGGATATGGCGCCACCAGTGATTACGCTCAGGCGACCGATGGGGGTTATCGTCTAGCGGGTCGACGCCAATCCCGTAGCAAGGCATGGGGTACGTGATCGTCGGCGTAATACACAACCACTCACGCTATGTCGGGCAACAGCCTCCCGAGCACAGTCCAAAGGGTCGGTTTGCCGCCCGGTCGGTGCTAGAGTTCCCGCCCCATCTAAGAGTGCCACTTTTGATCGAACAATATGGTTGGTCCGATGCGCTGCGGCTGCCATTCGAGCCGCATGCGCCTGCCGGCTACCGCCCCGGGCGCATCATCGTCCAGCAGCGCGAAGCAAATCGGGTGGTTACGGATGTCGGCATCCTAAGCGCGCGGCTCTCCGGACGCGTGCGTCACGAGGCTCGGGAGGCGGGCCATCCGGCCGCCGGCGACTGGGTGGCTTTGTCGGCAAACGCCGGCGAAGGCACAGCCACTATTCATGCCGTCCTGCCTCGCCGCACCGCTTTCGTGCGTCGGGCGGCCGACAGCGTGCAGACACTGCAGGTCATCGCCGCCAACATCGACGTCGTTTTCGTCGTCACTTCGATGAACGCCGATCTCAATCCGCGTCGGCTCGAGCGCTTCCTTGCCGCTGCCTGGCAGAGCGGTGCGCGACCGGTGGTGGTGCTGACCAAGGCCGACCTGTGCGGGCAACCCGAAGGCCAGGCCGCCGAGATCGCCACGCTGGCTGCGGGCTGCCCGGTGGTCATCGTGTCAGTACGCCAGGGCCTTGGCCTGGGCAGTCTGATGGATCACATCAAGTCGGGCGAGACCTGTGTGCTGATCGGCTCATCGGGCGTCGGAAAATCCACGCTGGTGAATGCCTTGCTGGGTGAGGAGCGGATGGCAACCCAGGACATCCGCGCGACGGATGCCCGGGGGCGTCACACCACCAGCCATCGGCGACTCATCCTGCTCCCTGGTGGAGGGCTGCTCCTCGACACGCCTGGCATCCGCGAAGTGGGCTTGATCGACGCCGATGCGGGTCTCAGCACGGTCTTCGACGACATCGAGCGTCTGGCCCAGAATTGCCGGTTTCGTGACTGCGGGCACACCACCGAACCCGGCTGTGCGATACGCGACGCGCTGGACGGGGGCCGCCTCGATGCCGACCGTTGGGCGCATTTCCAGAAGCTGAGCCAGGAACTGACAGCGTTGGAGCTGACGAAAGACCGGACGGCGCAAGAGGTTGAACGCCGTCGCCTAGCTGCGCTGCAAAGAGCATATCGGTCGATGAAGAAAGATCTTCGAGACCCGAGTTCCTAAACTCTGCCGGCAATGAAGGCGTACGAGCCTTATCAAGCAGCCGAATGGGTGCAGCTTGACCCTGTCAATGTCCGCGTTCGGGAATGCTCACCTAGGAGCCTGTCTGAGTATTCCGTGGCATAAAATGGCCTTTTGCGCCGCCGCCCCGTCGCGGAAGGTCATGCCGCCTGCGACTTGCGTCTCGGAAGGCTTTTGCTTGGGTGACGTTGCGGGCCCGACTACTCAGACAGGCTCCTAGCCGCGCCAGGTCCGAATTGGGCGGCCAGCCGCCGATCTTGGCTGCCGATCAGCAATATCCGCTCGCCTGCCAACACCCGACATGCTGCCTCCGAGCACAGAGGTCGTCGTCGGATCAGACTTAATGGTAGGCCGAGATGCCATGCATGCGCTAGAAGTTGTCGATCCGAACGCTGCGCAATAGTCGGTCGTTCGATAGCCGGTGAAGCAGCCGAGCCGGATTGGCTTGGATGTGCTTGGTCCAAACCGACAGCACAGACTAACGTAAATCTAGGAGGCGCCAACAAGTCTCCAATTCAACGTGTAAGAGGGAGAACAAACATGCCAATGATCCGTCGCCATCTCGCCAGGACTGCTGCCCTCGCTGCCATCGTCGCGGCAGGCCCAGCCGCGCTGGCTCAACCGACGGAGGAAGCCGCTGTCACCCAAGCAGTCGAGAAGTTGCGGCTTGCAATGATCAGCGCCGATCGAAGCCAGCTTGAGGCGCTAACCGCACCTCAACTCAGCTATGGCCACTCAGGCGGGGTGGTTGAGAACAGGGCACAGTTCCTGGATGTCGTGGCAGGCAAGCGGACGATCTACAAGACCATCACGCTCTCCGACCAAAGTCTCACTTTAGCTGGCGACAATGCGATTGCCCGCCATATTTTCTCCACAGATTTCGAGAACGACGGCAAGCCCAGTTCTTCACGGGTTGGCGTGATGCAGGTCTGGCACAAGCAAGGCGGCCAGTGGCGGCTTCTGGCAAGGCAAGCTTTCAGGATCTGACGCTTTTGCCTTGTTCGTTGAACGCGAGCGGCATCATCGCCGCCGGCCGAAGCGGTCATCTGGCTACACTGCGTCTACGTGGCCCTTATCATTCGACAGAGTGGATCAAAGGCCACGCGCTAAGGGATTCGGAGTTGGGTGGTCTTCCGACGCGGCCGGATCGGGCTGCTGTGCATCGTCGTTTCGATGTTCCATCAGGACCTTACTGTCGGAGCGTCTCGACGCCTATTGACCCTCACTGAAAGGGAGTAAGCTGCTGCGGTCAGCACGTCCGAGAGGAGGTGCCTATGAGTG
>NZ_JCACHU010000018.1:0-10650 GCF_059504005.1 Belnapia sp.
GATCAAGCTGATGGCAAGGCGCTTGGCACGCTCATAAACATCTCGGACGGGCTCTGAGGGTAAGCAGCGGCTCACCGGCAGCATGCCGGCGCCGGACCTCATCGTAGAGCGCTATCCAGCGCGCCCGGCTATCAGCGCTGGCCATCCTCTCGGCGCGGGTGCGTGGGAAGGCGCCCGTGCGCCTCGCCGGAGTAGGCCGCCGACCCGGAATGGCCGGCAGGCGCCGGAGCCGGCCATGTGCTCCGGCCAGCCAGCGCTCGATCATCTGCCGCAAGTTTAGCAGCAGATGCCACCGATCGGCGACCTGCATGGCCTGTGGTGCCCCAAGCGAGATACCACGGGCGTACTCGCTCGAGCGGTCGCGGGCAACGGCGCGAACCCCGCGGTGGTCTCGAAGCCATTCGGCCAGCGTCGGGGCGCTCCGGTCCGGCAGCAGGTCGACGACGCGATGCCCCTCCAGGTCGACGAGAATGGTCCCGTAGGTCTTGCCCCAGCGCAGGGCCCAGTCATCGACGCCCAGAATGCGGGGGACTGGCTGCCGCGGCAGGGGCAGGCGGCGCACCAGGCGCAGCACCGTGTCACCACTCGCTGGCATGCCAAGGTGCTGCAGGAGCCGCCCAGCCGCCTCGCTGCCCAGGGCAACGCCGACCCGGCCTTGTGCCGCGGCCAGGCGGCGCGTGCGATGCGCGTGCGGCGCAATCAGTCCAGGCAGCCGCTCGACAAAGGTCTGCCGCACACAGGCGGGATTACGGCAGTACAGGCGCCTCACCGCCAACTCGAGACGAACCTGGCGCCCGAGGCAGGGCAAATCGGCAGGCCGTCGCAGAGCCCGGCTGTGGACCGCTTGGCTCGGCTCGCCACACCCTGGGCAGCGCGCTGCGTTGTCGCGCCTCGGCATGAATGGGGATGCAGCTGGGATCCGCGCGGCTTACCTCCCGGATCCAGCATCCCGGCAGGAACTGCAGGTTGTTCATCCTGAACTATATAGGTTACCTAACGGCCCGGCTGAGGTCTGCACCTGCAACGACAGCACCAACCACGCATTTTGCGGAAGAGCCGTGAAAGCGGGACAAGGCCAGGCCAGCAAGGTCAGCATGGGGGCAGTCCTCTGGCCAGGACGCCACCAGCTTATTCGCTTACCCGCTCCGCCGCCTCATCCCGGAATGGCCAAACTCGAGCTTAGTAGCTGTTGATACCAACTTGCATGCCTGATAGCGAGTCGATATTGCTAATTCAAATGCAGGCATGACCGATCTGCACGTATGCGCATTCGGCAGTGATTAGCTATTTGTCGAAAGGTGGGACGTTGGCGCTCAGCGCTTTGCCAGGGAAGTAACTTCATCCGAGCTAAGCCACTGCATTTTTGCTCTGGGACTGCTCGTGCTTTGCCTTGAGACTCGCGAAAAGGCCCCAAACGATGGCCCAGCCAGGGTCGTTGTCAAAAGCCTCGCTCCGGGCCGGTTGGTTGGTTAAGTGGCGGGCTAACCTAGGCTCGGTGCTGAAGCGGCGCAGGCTGTCGAGTGCGGCGAAGATAGCTGTCTCTGAAAGGCGCGGCGCGCCGGTCACCGATCGCGGACGATGGCCAGGTCCGAAAAGGCGAATCGTCGGTATCGCACGGCGTTCGAAAATCTCGCGCACGGCGTTGAGGCGCGGGCTGGATGCGACGTCAATCACTAGTTCGGGGGCCATGCCGCTTACGGCAACGTCGCGGAACAGGCCATCGATCGTCAACAGGCGGTAGCCGGACAAACAGGCCGCCTCAGTTTCGCCGGAGGCAAGAAGGATAACAGGCAATGCCTTATCCTGACAGTGGCGGGAATGCACCACTAGGCTTGCCAACAGGTGCGGGTCATCGGCTCGGTCGGCGAGGAAAAGCTGCCCGTGGCGCCCGGCGGCATCTACCACCCAACGGGCATAAGCCTGATTTGCATCAAAAAAGATCGGCATCCGCAAGTGGCGGAGGCCTGGGCGATGGCGAACGGCACTGACTGAGGGATCGTCGGTCCTCGAGAGTAGGTAAAGTTGCGGGAAGCGGGTGGCCAACGCCTCAACATCGGTAGCTAAGTTGGTGCCGCGCATTGCCCAAACATCGTAGGGAAGGAAGGCGGGAACTGCTGCGGCATGCGGCATGCTGAGCGCCGGCGGCGGCCCCGCGAACCAGAGGCCGAGTTGCCCGCCGCCAACAAGATCGGTCAGCGGAATCCGACGCAACCGACCGCACGCCGCAGCCGGCGTCACGTGCGGATCGGTTGTGGTGAGTTCCGGCAGGCCGATGACGTCACCGAGTTGGCGGAGGCGGTACAGCGCATCGGGATCGGGCTGCGCGTCAACCGTGCCGCCAAGGACGAAATGGACTGGAATAAGGTGTGAGAGGTAGCGCCCGGTGTCGCAGACATGGTCGAGGACGAGCGAGCCGGTGCGTAGCTCGGCCGCGTCGAAAATGATGCACAGGCCGGGCGGCAGGTGCCAGCACAACTCCGAGGTACGCGCCAGAGTGGCGCTGAACTGCTGCTGCGAAGCCATGGAAGAGGCGAAGGAGGCAGCTTCAAGTTGCGGCAGCTGCTCCGGCCTCGCCACCACCTCCTTGCAAGCCCAAAACATGGCCTGAAAAGAGTCGAGGGTATGGAATGGGTGCGTCGGCGCATAGCCCTCGAAGGCATGGGCATGAGCAATGATTGCCTTGCAAAGATTCAGCGCCTCCCCGACCTTGATCTTGAGGCCGGTGGAGAAGGTCATCGGGGCGAGGACGACATCAACATTGCTGTAAAATTCGTCGAGGCTCTCCACCCGGCCTAGCAGCTCAACAAAGGAGGGCAAGCGGTCGCCGGCAAGATCGTCGCAGCAGCTGCCGGCGACGATGAACCGGCAGGGCAGCAGGGTGCGCTCGACATAGAGCCGCGCCGCTTCAAGGAAGGCACGGATATTGACCAAGTTGATGTTGTTGCGCGCACCAACCAAGCCAAAGCGGAGAATGCCGTTCGGTGGCTCGGTGCGGAGCAGCGGTCGGATCGGCTCAAAATAGGGCAGGGTCTTCACCGGATTGTCGGTCAGGGTACGGAAGAACGCCGCTTCTTCCTCCTTGATGGCCCAAACCACGTCAGCGCGGTCGAGGGCGATGCGCTCCTCCGCCTCGGTCGTATAGAAGAACTCTGGTCTGATGCCGTTGGTCTCGAGCACCGCGCGCCGGCCGGCGAAGCGGTCATGCGTATCGAGGATCTTGAGCACGCCACGGGGTACGAACTCGAGTGCTTTGCTCAGCCAGGTGTAGTTAACGATGCAGACGTCGAACTGCTGGGTGGAGAACAGCCAGCGCAGCATATCTGCAATCGCCGGGTCCCACCACTCGTCAATGCTGTGGTCCTCGCCCTCAATGGGCGGCATGTGCAGCTTTCGCGTCACGGGAATGGTGTAGTGCGCGTCCCAGGCTTGTTGCATGGCGCGCAGCGCGGCCAATGGGGGCTCGCGCCGCCAATCTGTCTCCGAGGCGTAGTGCAGATAGTGGATCTCCGCCCCCTTCCCCCGAAGGCTTTGACAGACCTGGAAGATGCGCTTGCGGTTGCCGTAATCCTGCGGGTGGGTCGGGGTTGGTGCTAGCACCAGGACGCGGAGTCCGGCCCAGCTGCGCAAGCCGGCGACGTCAGTCATCGCTGTCGCTCGCACCGCCCAGTAGGCTGACGACGGCGGCATAGACGGCGGACATCTGCCAGTGCAGGTCATCGGCGCGTGCCTGTGGCAGGGCGAGTGCCCTCAGGGTGCGGAGATGCGGCGGCTGGTGGGCAAGGAAGACCTTCAGCTCGTGCCATTGCTTCTCGACGGTGCCGCGCGTTGCCTCCGGCGCGCGGACGAAATCGGAGACCGCCTGCCAAGCAATGCGGCGGCGCAGCCACTCCTGGCTGAGGCGCGCGGGTTCAATGCAATGCTCAACGACCGCATGTGGAGTATAGCCGACGGCGCCGCCGAGGGCTTCGAGGCGCTCGGCAAGCTCGGTTTCGTCGTTCGACATCAGCGCGATACCAGACCCGATGCGGCCGAGCGCCGGGCTGAAGCCACCGGCCTCGCGTAGCTTGTCAAGACGGTAGGAAACATTGGCCCCGACGACCCATTCGCCCGGGTTCAGCGGCCGCGCCTCGTCGCCGAGATCGAGCACGGAGAGATACGGCAGCATTGCCGGTCCCAGCCAGTCCGGCGCCGGGGTTGTGAAGTGCGGCAGCACGCGACCGCCGATGCAGACGATACCTTCGCCGAGTTCCGCGTGCGCCTCCAGCATGCGCTCCAGCCAGTCCGGTGCGGCGAAGGCGTCATCGTCGAGATAGACGATGACGGGCGCGCGAGCCTGCTCGCTGGCGACGTTGCGGGCGTTGGAGAGACCGGGCGTCTTGACATGCAGCCAGCGCAGGTTGGCGATGCCGGCATAGGCCTTGGACTCTTTGGTTGAGCGCGCCGCATCAGGCGAGTTGTCGACGACAAGAATCTCGAAGCGCCGGGCCGGCAAGGTCTGCTCGCCGAGCCGGGCGATCGACTGGGCCAGCACGTCGTAGCGATCAAAGGTGCAAATTGCCACAGTGGCAAGCGGCATGGCAGATGCCGCGGGCACTCGGCGTCTCGTCGGCGTCTTCATCAGGTACTCCGGCGCGTGGCGGCAGGGCGTGGCCGTTAAGCCGGCACAAGCTCGATATGGCTGATGGCCATTCCGAGCACGCGCTCGTCCGAACCGCCGGTCTGGGCTGGGGAGAACATCACCGGCGAGCGCAACACAATCTCGGTCGGGCGGACGCTTTGGATGGTTGGCAGCGGACCGACGATAAGAGCGCTCGCCTGCGGGATCAGCTTCGCAGGGTAGGGCTGGCCGTCGATGGTGACGACGACCGGCCGCTCCGCCCCGCCGGCGCCGAAAGAGCGCACGCGGACTTGCAAGCGGAGCGGCCGCGCCCGACTGACCCAGAAGACCAGCCGGGCTTCGGGCTCCGGCCCGGTCCAGCGATAGGGGGTGCCGTCCTCACCGTATTCGAGGAAGTGGAAGCCAGAGCCCGCCTCAAGGAATTCGCCGGCCTGAAGCAGGGCGATCGGGCTTAAGACCACTTCCTCCACTTGGCCGCCGCCGGCGATGATGCCGTCGCGCAGCCGTTCGACATCCATCAGCAGCGTCACCTGGGACTGCAGTCGGGCCATTTCGCGCTCAAGGGTCGCTAGCCGGAGTTCAAGGGCAGGGGTGCGGGCTGTGGAGGGTGCCTTGCTCACTTCGGGGCCTTGGCTGCGCCAGAAAAAGGATCAATCAGCATCTTCGCCGCTTCTACAAACCCCCACCAGCCTGTACCGCTGCGGGATGACGAAATCGAGAGAAGTGCTACAAGCCGGATTGCGTTTTCGCAAGCGGACATACTCGCGCATACGAACCCAACCGGGCAGCCGCCCATCGCTTCGGAGATGATTGTGCGGATCAGTGGTTACCTGAGTATTTACAATGATTGGGATTTGCTGACGCCCGCTCTGCGCTCCGTGGCGCCCTATCTCGATGAGCTCGTGGTGGTCGATGGTGCCTATAGCTGGATGGCGCCACTCATTCGACAGCTCGGCCGTCAGCCGGAGCGGTCGCAGCAACCAGTGCGGGATGCACTTGCCGCCTGTGGCATGCCGGTCCGGATCATCGAAGGGGTTTGGGCGAACGAGGTGGAGAAGCGCCGCGCCGGCTATGCGGCCTGCCAGGGACGCTACGTGCTGCGCCTCGATGCGGATGAGGTGCTGTTCTTCGATGCCGTCCAGCTCGAGCGCTTCCTAGCCTCTAGCAGCGCCGTGGCGGAGATGGAGATGCCGAATTATCTAGCCCCGGGCTTCATCCAGGGCAAGCCGGACGGCACCCCACTGCCGCGGCAGGCCTTCCTCTTTGACCGGCAACTGGTCTCGCCCGAACAACATCTGCACCATCTTTGGCTGGTGCTGACCGTCGATGCACTGCCACCAGCCGAGGTCCTCCCGGTTTTTCCTGAAGTCGTCGCCTTTAACGCACATCTCACCACCTGGCGAACGCCGCAGACGGCGGTGCAGCGTGCCCTTTTTTACAGCCTGAACTGGTCGCGCCGGCATGGCATATCTTGGATCGAGACGCTTAAGGGCCGGCCGCTCGACGATGTCGCGGCGCTACTGCGATACGTGCCAGCCAACGCCTTCCTCGAAACGATGCTGAGCCATCGACTAGTTTCTGGGCTTTTCGACACCGCCGGCGAGCCCATGCGGCCGACACCGCTCTCGCCAGAGCAGGAGCGGAGCCTAAAGCCGCTCCACGCAAATTTTGTGGACGCGCAGATCGCGCTCAACCGGGAACTCACCGAGCAATCTCGTCACATCATTCAAGGCGAGCCGATCTGCCTCGACCTCAGCAGCAGTGCCGGCCTCGACGTGCTGGCGCGGCACAACTGCATAACCCTGGAGCTGTTCAAGGAGCCGCGACGGGCCGAAGCAGTAATGCATTACACGCTTCCCCGTCCGCCCTGGGAGGTGCGCGTGCAACTGGCGGCCGCTGTCCTCGACACCACGTTGCAGATCACTTTGCCCGGGGCGGCACCAGAGACGGACGGGTTCCTTCGGCGCATTCTGGTGCTGAAGGTCTGGATTCCGGGCGGCCAGCAGTTACAGGCCATGCTATGCCTCGCTCGATGAGAATTTCGCTAACATCTTGGAACTTGCCAGGAGTGTCAAAAAATAAAGATAAGTGCAATATAGCAACATTTTTGTTGTTTGCTGCCTAATTTGATGGTTCCGTAGATCCAAGGCGCCCAATTTGGTTGATGGGCGGAACGTTGTGGGGAGGATATGCGCGACTTGCAGGAGCTGGCTGCCGGTTTTGCCGGTACCGATCAAGCCAATGCGGCTTTCCAAGGGCATTTCCACGCGGCGGTCGCTGAGGGGCGTCTCGATGCGCTGGCCCTGGCCTGCAGGAACCTGCTGACCGTCCCAACAACCGGTGAATTCGCTCTGCCTTATGCCTTTGCCATTGCGGCCAGGGCTAGGCTGCATGATCCCGCCTTTTGGACCTATGGAGAAGGCAGTTCGCCGAAGCCGGAATTGCTGGGCTGGCTCGACGGGCTGCTGAGGCTGCCGGCGGCTCTCAACAGCCGCCATAACTACTACTACGAGATCGTCGCAGGCCTTCGGCACTACGTCGCAGGCGATCATGAGCAGGCCTTTCACTGGCTGGCGCTGGCAGCGCGGCCGAACGATTTTTATCGCGTAGTTAAGGACGATTTCGGCGGTGGGGCGGCCTTCGCCCGGACCTATCCCTCGGCGGAAGCGCTGGCGGAAGCGCGTGGCTCCCGCTTCGACCGGGACCTAACCTTCCTCCATAAGCCAGCGCAGGCGCTGGCGGCCGTGGTCAGTATCTCCTTCGACCGGATTTATGCCGAGGCCTTCGCTGGCGGTTGGATTGAGCAGTTGGCGGCATGCGGGTGTGCCAAGGTCGGCCTGCATCTCCACCTGATGCTCCGCGGAGAGGCCGATGTGGCGTTAGTTGACGACCTTGTCGGAATGGCAGGACGGCTCGGCCTGCCGCTCGCCCTAAGCGTCGAGACGGGTGTGCGGCATTCCCGAGCCTATTACGCCAGCGCCCGCTTCCTGCGCGGCGCAGCTATCCTCGAGGCATTCGGCTGCCCGGTTCTGTTCTCCGATGCGGACGCCTACATCGCGAGTCCCAACGATTTCGCCAACCGCCACTTACCGGCCATTCTGGGCGAGCAGCGGGTTCTCGGGCATCTGGCCGACGGGCCCTATAACGGTTATCTGCCCTGGCGCCGCTTCTCCGCAACCTGGATGGTCGCGCCCGCGCATGCCGACTCCGCGCGCTTCCTCGGCTTGGTTGGCGATGCCGTCGAGTATTTTTGGGATGAGCGCGACCGGAATTGGTGGATCGATCAGGTGGCCCTTCAGATTGGCCGCACCACTGCGATCGGGGGGGGCATAGGGGCGACACGCTTTGGCAGCATCGGCGACGCCCTGCCACATGTCCTGACGACCGGCGAGGAGTACAAGATCGGCAAGGTCTCCGAGGTGCCGCGGATGAGGGCGCTACTGGCTAAGGGGCTGAACTACTGGGAAGCCTTACGTCAACTCGACGTCTGAGCAGACCCCCTGTGGGGAAACCGCAAACCGGTGATTCCGTCGAGAGCGGAAATGCTCTAGGTTGCGTCCCATGCAAGCAGCAATGGGATCGGCAGTAGCCTCGGTGCGGGTGGGTGGCGGGCCGTGAGCCGCGTCGTCTTCCATATGGACCGGGCCGACCGCGAGGCGCTAGCCGGTTGGGCCTATGACGTTGACCGCCCGGATCGGCACATCCGCATGGTGGTGTTGGAGGGCGAGGAGTACCTCACCGAGATTATAGCCAACACGTTTCGCCAGGATCTTGTCAGCGCGGGCATCGGCCGCGGTGACCATGCCTTCCACCTTGACCTGCCGAGCTTCCTGCGGAAGGGGCCGGCGGTGAAGGTGCGGCTGGTGGATGCCGAGGCGAGATCGGTGCTCGCCGTCCTTAACCTCGCGGCGGATTTCGAGCCGGCGAGCGAACTGGTGGAGCGGTTGGGCCAGCAAGTGGAGCGCGAACTTGGCCCGGCGGAAGGCGATGTCGTTTTGCGAGCCGTTGCGGCGCGTGGCTTGCTGGACAGCATGCTGCCTCTGCTTGATGGGCTGCTCGGCGCGGCGCAGCCGGCATTGGCCGAGGCGCCCTTAGCAGCGGGATCCTTTCGGGCGGCTCTGGCCGCGGCACACGCGCGTTTCTCTCCGGTCACGCTGCCGAAGGTGGCGGCACCGCGCGTTTCCGTCATCGTCCCCGTCTTTGGCAAGTTCGATCTGACTCACAACTGCTTGGCGACGCTCGCGGAACTGCCAGACCGAACGTCCTTCGAGGTCATCTTGGTCGACGATGGCTCTACTGACGAGACGCTGCTAGCGCCGCTGCTGGTTCGCAACATACGGCTGCTGCGGAATCAGGCGACGCTCGGCTTCCTCCATTCCTGCAATGCTGGTGCGGGAATAGCGCGAGGTGAGTTTTTGTTTTTTCTGAACAACGATACGGAGATGCGGCCCGGCGCTCTTGATGCGCTGGTGAGTTTGCTGGAGGAGGAGCCGCGCACTGGCGTCGTCGGCTCGAAGCTCCTCAACCGCGATGGCACCCTTCAGGAGGCTGGCGGAATCATTCTCCGCCTGGCCGACGGGGTGAATTACGGCCGCGGCGAGAATCCGGATGACGGCCGGTTCAACTACCGGCGGGATGTTGACTATGTCTCCGGTGCCTCGTTAATGACGCGGCGGGAGGTCTTCGAACAGCTCGGCGGCTTCGACGAAATTTTTGCGCCGGCCTATTACGAGGACACCGACTATTGCTTTCGCGCGCGTGCCGCGGGCTGGCGAGTGCGCTACCAGCCGCGCTCGACGGTTGTGCATTTTGAGGGCGGCACCGGCGGCACCGATGTGACTGCCGGCGCCAAGCGGTACCAAGTGGTAAATGCCCGCCGCTTCCTGCAGCGCTGGCGCAAGGTGCTGCTGACCCATGCGCCAGCTGGCATGACCATCGAGCAGGAGAAGGATCGTGGCGCCGCCTTCCGTCTGCTCTTCGTTGACGCTACCGTGCCGACGCCCCGGCAAGATGCGGGCTCCGCCGCAGCCGCCTGTCATATTCGGCTGCTGCAAGGCATGGGAGCGAAGATCACCTTCCTCGCCGCGTCGCATATGGGATTGCAAGGCGAGGACGGGGAAGCTTTGCAGGATGCCGGAATCGAGGTGCTGCACCATCCACATAACTGGTCGGTGGAGGAGGTGCTGCGGCGGCGTGAAGGTGGCTTCGACGTCATCTACCTGCATCGGGGCGAGGTGGCGGTACGTCACATCACCACCTGCCGGGCGCTCGCGCCCAAGGCGCGCCTTGTCTACAACGTGGCGGACCTGCATTTTCTGCGGTTAGAGCGGCAGCGGGAGCTCGGCGATGCCGGGCCCGCGCCGCCGGTGCGGGTGCGGCGCGAGGCGGAGCTGGCAGCTATCCTCGAAGCGGATACGGTCATCGTCCACAGTGCGGCTGAGGCAGCGCTGCTGCACGGCCAGGGCGTCACTGCGGTGGAGGTGGTGCCCTGGTCCGTACCGTTTGTCGAGCATGGGCCGGCGCATGCGGCGCGGCAAGGGCTACTCTTCGTCGGTGGGTTCCGGCATGCGCCGAATGGCGACGGCATCCTATGGTTCGTGCAGAAGATCTGGCCGCAGCTACGGCAGGTTCTACCGCAGCTGACTTTGACCATCGTCGGCAGCCATATGCCGCCGGAAATTCGGGCGCTTGGAGAGCGGCCAGGCATCATGGTCCCGGGCTATGTCGAGGATCTGGCACCGCTCTACGCGTCGTGCCGGCTGGCGGTGGCGCCGTTGCGCTATGGCGCTGGCCTCAAGGGGAAGGTGATTGAGGCCTTGGCTTTCGGCCTGCCCTGCATCGGCACGCCAATCGCCTATGAGGGGATTCCTCTTCCCGAGCGGGCGGAAGTAGAGGCTGCCGGGGAAGCGGAATTCAGCCGTGCGGTCATCGCCCTACATGAGGATGCGGGGCGTTGGGCGGCATTGCGGGAAAGTGGTCTTAGTTTCGCGCGGAAGACTTATTCGGAAGATGCCGTGGCGGCCGGGCTACAG
>NZ_JCACHU010000019.1:0-44106 GCF_059504005.1 Belnapia sp.
ATCACGCTCCGCCGTCTAGCCAACAAACAGAAGAAAATTGCTTAACGCCCTCTTATACGCTCGGCCTCATTGGGTGACCTGTGCCCATGGTCGTGATGCGATGGCGGTGATGCGTTCGGGCTGGCTGGTGAGCCAGTTCCAGGCATCGGTGCATGCGTCGAGGATGTCGTCGTAGGTCTTGTAGACGCGGTTGGCGAGCCTGTTGGAACGTAGGTAGGCCCAGACGTTTTCCACCGGGTTCAGCTCCGGCGCGTAGGGCGGCAAGCGGAGCGGGGTGATGTTGGCGGGCATGCGCAACTTGCCCCCGGTCTGGTGCCAGCCCGCACCATCCAGGACGACGACCGCATGGGCACCTGGTGCGACTTGGCTGTTGATCTCGGCGAGGTGGAGGGTCATGGTGCGGGCGTTGGCAGCGGGCAGCACAAGGCCGGCGCCAATGCCGCGGGCCGGGCAGACCGCACCGAAGAGGTAGGCCGAGGCATAGCGGCAGTCCTTCGGCGCGGCGGGGCGCGAGCCGCATTCGGCCCAGATCCGCGTCAGCGTGCCCTGCTGGCCGACTCTGGCCTCGTCCTGCCACCAGATCTCAAGCGGCTTGTCGCGCGCTTCCGGTGGCAGGGCGGCGGTCACCAGGGCGGCGAAGTCGGCCTGAAAGACGCCTGTGCCGCGGCGTTATGGCCAGGGTGGCGCGGCCGCACAACCAACCGGCGGAAGCCGAGGCGGCACAGCACATGGCCGACGCTCCGCTCGGCCAACACGACGCCGAAGCGCTTGGCAATGGCGCGCGCAAGATCGGCCCGGCGCCAGCGCACAACGCCGTCCCGCGCCAGGTCGGGGCCGCGACGCACCCACTCGGCCACCTCCGCCTCCTGCTCGGACGACAGACGCCGCTTTGGCCCGGTCTCGCCCACCCGGCCTCGCAGGCCCGCCAAGCCCTCGGCGTTGTAGCGATGCACCCAGTCGCGCAGTGTCTGCCGGTCCATCCCCGCCGCACGGGCAGCTTCCGTCCGCGACTGCCCCTCCAGCACCAGTGCTAGGGCCAACATACGCCGGGACGCCGCCGCATCCCGTCCGCGTACTGCCGCCCGGCGCAGCCCCGCCGCGTCCAAATCCGTCCGGCTGATCGCCACCGCCGCCACCATCGCCGCCTCCGCTCACCCGCAAGAGCAGCAAATCACCATCCCAGCCGTACTGGACATCACCTGCGAGTCAGCCATCTCGGCCGTCCGTATAAGTCCTCCCTCGCTGGCCCCGGCCGTGCCGCCGGAGACGACCTTGTCCATGGCCGGCGCCGCCTCGGACCGGCAGCGGAGGCATGGGCGGTATCCCGCGCGTTCGGCGGAGGCGGCGGTTGGATGGAAGCTCATATTCTCGAAGCGCGGCATCCGGGCCGAGCAGACCGGGCGGCAGTAGATCAAGGTCGTGCGCACGCCGACGAAGAACAGCCATCGATGGACCGGTCGCACCGGATGATCGCCTCGTAGCAGCGTCTCGGATCAAGCATGCCCCGACGGTAACGGCGCTGCCCCGCGATTTCGAGGGCGGGGCGATGACCACGTCCGGAATCGACCGGCTGCCTCGGGCGCGACGGCATCCGGAAAGACCGGCGCTGCCTGCTGCCCGCCGCCAATACCATCCCGCAGGCCGCAGAGCTGCCCCGAAGGGCAGAACCCAGGGGCCGTGCCGCATCGCTGCGGAGGGCGGACCGCGGATGCCGGCCTGCACGACCCCATCCGAGGACCATCCCGGCGGCCCCTGCCGTTGCGCTGACGGCCGCCGGCACGAGGCCCGGGGACCGGACCCACCGGAACTGTTGGATGCGGCTGTCGTTTCGCGTCGACTTGAACTAGTGTCGTTCCGCGACATGCCGCGAGTGAGAGTGACCAGGAGCGTAATGATGGCTGAGAAGACGCCGCCGAGCAAGCCGAAGGCAGGGGCATCCAAGGATGCCGGTTCAACGAAGGCGACCAAGGTCGAGAAGCCTAGCAAGGGCAACAAGCCGAATGCGCTTCAGCAGCCGCTCAAGCCGTCCGAGGAGCTGGCAGCCGTTGTCGGCGGCGAGGAACTCGCCCGTGGCGAGGCGGTGAGCAAGGTCTGGGCCTATATCAAGGCCAACAAGCTGCAGAACCCGAAGGATGGGCGCGAGATCCTCGCCGACGACAAGCTGCGCAAGGTCTTCGGCAAGGACAAGGTCACGATGTTCGAAATGAACAAGTACCTGGCCCAGCACCTGAAATAGAGTTTGCTGTAGCGGCGCCCGGAGGCTGACCACGCGCCGCAGCCACGCCATCACCCGGGACACGGCCCGCGGCGACGGTGCCGTCCGGCCTTCCCGGCCGGAGCGAGCTTCGGTCAGGTGGATCAGCCTGATCGGAGGTCCTGGCCCGGCCCAACGACAGGCCGGGGCGGGTTCCGCGAGCCGGCGCGAACGAAGGCCGCCCTAGAAGGGCAGCGTCACCGATTGGCTCGGCCTGTCCAGCCGGCTGCCCCAGAGCGGCAGCAGCGGCCTGAAGCTCTGCGAGGCCTGCACAACCAGCGCGCTGCCGTTCGCGCCCACCGTGACGGTCGGGGCGGCGCCGCCGAGATAGAGCCCCGGCGCGATCAGCCGCTTCTCGGCATCGCTCAGCGGGTCGCCGCAGGTCGCGGGCGACTGGTTGCGGGCGACCGCCTGCGCGTAGCAGCCGATGATCACGGCACGCGACGTCGCACTCGCCAGGTTGCCGAGCGAGGCCGTCACCATCCCGTAGCGGCCGAGGTCCAGGAGGCCGAGCAGGATGAGGAAGAGCGGCGGCGCGACCAGCGCGAACTCGGCCGTGGTCGTGCCGGAACAGGGGCGGCGCCTCATCGGACCAGCATCACGACCTGGGAGCGGGGCACGGTCTTCGCCGGGCAACCGCCGCTGCTGAAGGTGGAGTTGCCCTGCACCGTCAGCGTGGCGGCGATCACCTGCGTGCAGTTGTTGGCGCTCGCGGCGTTGCCGCCCCAGGTGACGTTGCCGTTCGGGAAATAGACGACGCCGCCGAGGACGGAGTTGCCGTTCCCGTTGATGTTGACGTTGCCGCCGTTGTCGCCCGAGAACAGCACGCCATCCAGCGCCGGGTAGCTGTTGTTCGTCATGGGGGCGGTGAGCGTCACCGTCCCGCCATTGATGGTCAGGCTCGAATTGCCGAGCAGCACGATGCTGACATTGGTGCCGGTCAGGCTGCCGCCGGTCATCTTCACCGTGGCGTTGGAGAAGAAATAGGTCCCCGCCGCCAGCGTCATCGCGCCGCCATTGATCGTCAGGTCGCCATAGGCCGTGGCGGAGGGCGAGAGCTGGCAGGTCTGGTTGTTCGAGCAGGTCGTCTTGGTGGAACTGGTCCGGATGCCGGAGAACTGGCTGTTGAGCCCGGCCAGCGGATCCTTCACCGGCGCCCTGTACCAGTTATAGGGCACCGGGAGGCCGTAGCAGGTGGTGCTCGGCGCCGTGCAGCCCGCCACCGCATTGGTCGCCCATCCGGCGCCGACAAATTGCGGCGTGCTGTTGAACTTGAACCCGGTATTCGACATCAGCGTGCAATTGCCGCCGGTGAGGACCGAGCTGCCGCCGATCGTCATGCCGTTCGGCCCCAGCAGGCCCAGCGCGCAGATCGGCGCGGGCGTCTGGACCTGGGCGATGGCCCGGGCATCGACCGTGAAGGTCCGGCCGGTGAAGAGTGCGGCGAAATGCGTCGGCAGGGTCTGCGACACCTGCACCTGCACGGCATTGCCGCTGCCCTGGGTGGCCGCGACGGTGAAGCTGCCCGCCGCATAGGTGCCGGTCGAGACCAGGACGGAGCGGGTGGTGCCCTGCGGCACGCTCGGGCAGGTTGCGCCCGGATAGGCGGCGGCATCGCCCTGCGAGCAGAAGCCGTTCTGCGCCGCGAATTGCCGGGCGCGGAAGCCCACCGTCTGGCTGTCGGCCTGGGCCGCCGCGAGGCGCAGCGCGCCGGAATAGGCGGCGGCATCCGCCGCGTTCTGCGCCCGCCGCTGGAGCAGGTACCAGCTGCCCAGCTCGGCGCCGAGCGCCGCCATCCCGACCAGGGGCACCGCGAGCGCCGCGAAGACCGTGGCGACGGAGCCGCGGCGGCAGCGCAGCGTCCTGGCGAAGGCGGCGATCATTGGAAGCGCTCCGTATGCACGATCCGGCAGCCGCCGGGCGGGCGGCAGAGGCCGAGCACCTGCGTCGACACCGTCACGGTCGTTGCCAGCGACACCCATTTCGGGAAGCTGGCATTCGAGGTGCAGGCGGTGGCGGCGTCGCCGCACAGCACCTGCGCGGTCACGGTGAAGCCCGGCACGGCGGGCAGCGTCCAGCCCGCGGTGTTGGTCACGTCGGGCGGCGGGTGGAACTGGGCATAGGCGCCGAGGCCGCGGAGCGTCTGGTAGGCGGCGATCGACCGGACGGCGACGCTCGCCACATCCGCCACCGGCAGGGACAGGCCGATGAGGACCGGCAGCACCAGCGCGAATTCGGAGGCGGCGACGGCCCTTCGGCTCCGCAGCGCCAGCCAGGCAGGATGAAGACCGATGAAGCGCATCGCAGCCGCTCCCTCCCTGTGGTTCGCGCCGCCCTTCGCCGGCGGCATGGCGTCGACGGGCGCGCTCATGGCGCAGGGCCCTCCGGCCCGGGGGCCTGGGCCAGGCGCAGCATCGCGGCGCCGAGGGCGGCATCCGCCCGCTCGCCGCCGCGCTGCGCCTCCGGCAGGCCGAGCATGGCCTGGGCCAGGGCGAGGTTGGCCCGGACCCGCGGCCGGTCGCCGTGCCGCAGCGCCAGCTGGTCGAGCATGGCCGCCGCTTCCGCGACGCGCCCCGACAGCATCAGCGACACGGCGAGGTTGTTGCGCACCGCGACGCTGTCCGGCGCCAGCCGCAGCGCCTCGCGGTAGCTCCGCTCCGCTTCGGCATGCCGGCCGAGCAGGTCGAGCGCGACGCCCTGCCCGTCCCGGGCCGCGGCGTCGCGCGGCATCGCGGCGGCCGCCTGGGTGAAAAGCGCCAGGGCCTGCTCGGCCGCGCCGGCGCGCAGCCGCAGCCGCGCGAGCTCGGCGAGCAGCAGCGGGTCGTCGCGCCGGCGCTCGAGGGCGCGCGTCACCACCTGCTCCGCCTCGCCGAGCCGGCCGGCGCGGGCCAGGGCCGCGGCGAAGCGGGCCTGCAGCTCCGGCCGGTTCGGCTCCGCCGTCGCGGCCGAGGCGAAGAGGGAGAGCGCGACGTCCCGCTGGCCGGAGGTCTCCGCCGCCTCCGCCACCCGGAGCCGGGCCGCGCCGTCGTAGCGCGCCCCGCCGGGTTCGGCGCCGGCGCAGGCCGCGAGCCAGGCCAGGGCGGAGAGGGCCAGAGGGCGGACCGGCAGGCGGCGCAAGGTGGCGGTCATGGCGAGCCTCCGAGGGACTTGCCGATCTCGAGGATCGACGGGCCGAGCAGCGCGATGAACAGCGCGGGCAGGATGAAGAGGATGAGCGGCCCGATCAGCTTGGCCGGCAGCTTGATGGCCTTCTCCTCGAGCCGCAGCATGCGCTCCTGCCGCATGTCGGCGGCGAGGGCGCGCAGCGCCTGGGCCAGCGGCGTGCCGTAGCGCAGCGTCTGCGACAGGGTGGTGCCGAGGCGCCGGAAGCCTTCGAGATCCGTCCGCTCCGCCATCCGCTCCAGCGCCAGGCGGCGGTCGGGCAGCATGCGCAGCTCCTGCAGGAGCGTGTTCATCTCGCCCGCGATGGCCCGGTTCGAGCCCTCCATCTCCCGCGCCACGCGGTCGACCGCGGTCTCCAGCGCAAGCCCCGCCTCGGCCGCGACGACGAGGAGGTCGAGCGCATCGGGCAGGCCCCGCCGCAGCTGCTCCTGGAAGGGGCGCCGCAGCCAGTCGAGCAGCCGGTTCGGCAGGATCACGGCGAGGACCAGCGCGCCCACGACCGCGAGGCTGGTCTGCGTCTGGTCCATCTCCTGCGCCCAGGCCAGGCCGAGCGCGGCCAGCGGCATGGTGAGCAGCGCGAAGGCCTTGGCGCCGAGGAAGAAGGGCACCGCCCAGCCGGCCTCGATCCCGGCCGCGGTCATGGCGCGGCGGAAGTCCTCGATCTCCCGCGGGGAGACGATGGCGCTGTCGCGCAGCCATTCGCCGACGCGCAGCACGGGCCGGGCCAGCCCTTCCCGCACGCCGCGCGCGGCCCGCCGCGCCTCGCCCGCCGCATCGGGCTGCAGCAGGCCGCGCATCCGGCGGCCGACATCCCTGTCCTCCGCCCCCTGCGCCAGCAGCACGGCGGCGAAGAGGGCGAGGCCGATGGCGCCGCCGGCCGCGGAGGCGGCGAGCAGCAGCGTTCCAGAATCGGGCAGGCCCGGCATCAGTCCCGCCCCGCGCTGCGGATCAGCCAGCGGATGGTCAGCAGCCCGAGCAGCATCAGGCCGAAGCCCCCGAGCGCCATGCGCTGGCCGGTCGGGTTGCTGGTGAAGGCCTCGATGTAGAAGGGCTGGATGACCGACATGGCCGCCGCGGCGACGAAGGGCAAGATGACGAGCAGCCCGGCCTGCGCCTTGGCCTCGCCGGCCAGCGCCCGGGCCCGCTTCGCCATGGCGACGCGCTTGCGCACCATCTCCGCCAAGTTCTCGAGCGTCTCGGCGAGGCTGCCGCCGGTCTGCGCCTGCAGGCCGAGGGTGACGGCGAGGAAGGCGTATTCCGTCAGCCCGGTGCGCTGGTGGAGGCGGGCGAGCGCGACGTCGACCGGCCGACCGATCGCCATGTCGCCCACGACGCGCGCGAATTCCTCCCGGCTCGGCGAGGCGATCTCCCGGCTCATGCCGCGCAGCGCCTCGCCGAGGGGCAGGCCGGCGCGGATCGCGCGGATCATCAGCCCGAGCGCATCGGGGATCTGCTGGAACACCGCATCGCAATAGCGGGCATGCTGCCAGCCATGGATCAGCCGCGCCGCCAGCACCGCGCCCGCCGGCAGCAGCACCGGCGCGAGCGGCGGGCCGAGCAGGCTGGCCCCGGCCCAGGCCACTGCACCACCGGCGGCCAGGGAGAGCGCCACCACCACCGGCCAGCCGAGCCGCCGGGCATGCGGCAAGTCCGGCCTCAGGCCGACCAGGCGGGCCAGCCACAGCGCGAGGCCGTCCGGCGCGCCCCCGCCGGCGCGGATGCTCGGCAGCGCCGGGGCGGCCGCCTGCTGCGCCTCGGCCAGCGACCGCACCCGGTCGCGCAGCGCCCGGCCGGAGCCGCCATGGGCAAGGGCGATGCAGGCCAGCAGCAGCCCCAGCAGCAGCAGCCCGGCTGGCAGGAGGAGCAGCGCCGGGGCCATGGTCAGGCCTCGCGCAGCGCGGCCATCCAGGCCTCGCCGAGCCCGAAATAATCCAGCCGCTCCGAGAAGCCGGGACGGAGGGCGGGCGTCACCCAGCGGCCGCGGATGCGTCCGCCGGGATCCTCGCCCTGATACTCGAAGGCGAAGACGTCGTTCATCGTCACCACCTCACCCTCGAGCCCGCAGACCTCGGCGACCTGCAGCACGCGCCGGCCGCCGTCGCGCATGCGCGCGACCTGGACGATCAGGTCGACGGCGCTGGCGATCTGGGTGCGGATGGCGCGGCTCGGCAGGTTGCTCTGGCCCATCTGCACCATGTTCTCGATGCGGATCACGGCATCCCGCGCGGTGTTGGCGTGCACCGTGCAGTAGGACCCGTCATGGCCGGTATTCATCGCCTGCAGCATGTCGAAGGCCTCGGCGCCGCGGACCTCGCCGACGATGATGCGGTCGGGGCGCATCCGCAGCGCGTTGCGGATCAGGTCGCGCTGGGTGATCTCGCCGCGGCCCTCGAGGTTCACCGGCCGCGTCTCCAGCCGCACCACATGCGGCTGCTGCAGCTGCAGCTCCGCCGCATCCTCGATGGTGACGATGCGCTCGCCATGGTCGATCAGCCGGCTCATCGCATTCATCATGGTGGTCTTGCCGGAGCCGGTGCCGCCCGAGATCACCACGTTCAGCCGGCAGCGGGCCGCGATCTCGAGGATGCGGGCGACCGCGGGCGACATGGAGCCGCCGGCCACCATCCCGGCGAAGTCGACCTTGCGCTTGGCGAATTTGCGGATGGAGATGCAGGCGCCGTCGATCGCCAGCGGCGGGAAGACGACGTTGACGCGGCTGCCGTCGGGCAGGCGGCAATCGACCAGCGGGCTGCTCTCGTCGACCCGGCGCCCGACCGAGGCCGCCATCTTCTGCGCGATCGCCGCGAGCTGCGCGCCGCTGCGGAAGCGGATGTCGGTAAGCTGGACCTTGCCGCGGACCTCGACGAACACGCGGTCCGGGCCGTTGACCATGATGTCGCTGATGCTCTCGTCCTGCAGCAGCGATTCGAGCGGGCCGTAGCCCACCATGTCGTCGGCGATCTCCTCGGCGACGCGCGCCTGCTCGCGGGCTGAGATCTCGGCGCGTTCCCGATTGGCGACCTCGTGCACGAGGGATTCGAGCTGGCTGCGCAGCGCCGGGGCCGGCAGCTCCGCCGCGGCGGTCGGGTCCACCCGCTCCATCACCAGGAGGCGCAAGCGCTCGATCGTGGCGCGGGCCGCGTCCGCGCCCGGCGGCGGCGGCGCGGCCTCCGGCGGCGCGCCAGGGGGCTGCGTCTCCGGCTGCGGCTCCGGCTGGGGCATGGCGCGGCGGCCGAAGGCGCGGCTCACGGCGCGCCCCGCCCGAACAGGCGCCAGAGCAGGCCGGCCGGCCGCGCCGCGGCGACGCCGGCGATGTCCTGCAGCAGGGGCGCCAGGGCGCGGCGCAGCACCGCACTCTCGCGCGAGGCCGGCTGGCCGAGATTGGCCGCCCGCGGCAGGACGCGGGGCAGGTCGGGGATCACCAGGTCGGGCGGCGCGCCCAGCCCCTCCTCGACCAGCTTCGGCTTGAGGCCGCCCGGCATTCCGGCGCGGTTCAGCAGGATCGTCGCCCGCGAGTTGCCGAGCCCGGCCGCCAGCTTGCGGAGCGCGAGCGCGTCGCGGATGCCCGCCAGGTCGGGCCCGAGCACCAGCAGGCTGTGCCGCGCCGCCGCGAGGACGGCGCGCTCGGCCGGCCCCGGCGGCACCGGCAGATCCACGACGACGACGTTGAAGCGCTGCCGCAGCATGGCGAGGACCGCCTGCACCGCGGTGTCGACCGGCTGGGGCTGGGCGTCCATCGGCTCCTCCGCCGCGATCAGCCGGAGCCGGTCGGAGATCGGGATGCCGACCCGGTCGAGGAAGAGCGCATCGGCGCGGTCCGGCTGCTCCAGCGCGACCCGCAGCCCCGTCCCTGGGCGGACGCCGAGCAGCAGCCCCGCCGTGCCGCCCCGCAGGTGCAGGTCGAGCAGCGCGATGTGGCTGCGGCCCTGCTCGGCCAGCTGCACCGCGAGGTTGACGGCGACGGTGGTGGCGCCGACACCGCCGCGGACGCCGCAGACCGCGACCACCTGGCTGCCGCGGCCGAGCGCCTCCGCCGCCGCGCTCGCCGCCGGCCCGGCGAGATGGGGGCCAAGGAGGCGCGCCACCATGTCGCGGGTCAGCGGCTTGTGCAGGTATTCGAGCACGCCGAGCTCGCGGGTCAGCCGGCGGTAGAAGCCGATCTCCGCCTGCTCGCCGATGACCATGACCCGGACGTCCGGCGTGCAGACGCCGCTTAGCATCTCGAGCGCCTGCAGCGGCTCCGCGATGCCGGCGATGTCGACGAGGAGGACCTCGGGCGTCGGCTCCCGCTCGAGCAGGCGGATCGCGGTGCGGATGTCGCCGCGGCGGAATTGCAGCACGCCGAGGGTGTCGGGCAGGCCGCCGCGCAGCGCCGCCTCGCTGGCCTCGTCCGCCACGAAGGCGAGGAAGGCCGGCCGGTCGCCGGCCATGGCGGGGAGGAGGCGCGCGCCGCCGCGCGCCGCATCCGCCGCCTCGCGCGGCAGGGGGCGGTCAGCGGGCATGGCCGGGCTCCGCGGCGGGGGCCTGGGGGGCGGCGACGCTGCCGATCGCGGCCGCGCGGCTGTCGGGCAGCGGGCGCCGGCGGTCGAGCTCCAGCCGGCGGATGGCCAGGGCCGCCGGCTCGGCGCGCTCGGTCCGCGCCGCGGCGCCGGCCCGGGCATGGGAGGGCTCGGCGAGCATGGCGGCCAGGTTGGCCTCGTTCGCCCCGGTTGGGCGCCAGGTGCCCGGCCGGAGGAAGTCGTCGCCCGGCCCGCAGGCCACGAGCGGCAGGAGCAGGAGGAGCGCGCGGAGGGGCCTCATTCGATGATGAACCCCGCATCGAGGGCGCCGCGCGGCGGCGGCGACGCGGGCTCGCCGCGGGCGAGCTGCCGCCGGTAGAGCACCCGGTCGAGGTCGGTCGCCGGGCGGTAGCCGTCGGTCGGCGCCGCCAGCGCCTGCGGCCCCGCGGCGGGCTTGACCAGGTAGGGCGTGATGATGATGACCAGCTCGGTCTCGTTGCGCTGGAACCGGTCGGAGCGGAACAGCGCGCCGAGCACCGGCACGTCGCCGAGGCCGTTGACGCCGCTGTTGGCCAGGCTGGAGCTGCGCTGCAGCAGCCCGGCGATGGCGAAGCTCTGGCCGCTGCCGAGCTCCACCGTGGTCTCCGCCCGGCGGACGTTGAGCGCCGGGATGCGCACCACGCCGCTGGCGAGCGGCAGGCTGATGGCGCCGTTCTCCGACAGCTCGCTCACCTCCGGCCGGACCCGGAGGTTCAGCCGCTCCGGCCCCAGCACGGTCGGGACGAAGGCGAGGCTGACGCCGAACTGCTTGTACTCGATGGTGATGGTGTTGTTGAGGGAACTGGCCGCGACCGGCACCGGGAATTCCCCGCCGGCGAGGAAGCTCGCCACCTCGCCCGACTGCGCGGTCAGGTTGGGCTCGGCGAGGATGGTGATGAGCCGGTCGGAGGCGAGCGCGTCGACCACCGCGTTGATGTCGAAGCGCGAGGAGCGGTAGCCGAGGCCGAAGCGGCCGACCTGCGCATCGGTGGCGGAGGGCCGGCTGGTCAGCGCACTGAGCACCGCGCCGGCGCCGCCGGTCTGCAGGCCGAAGAGCAGGCCGTTCCCGCCATTGGCGACGGCCTGCCAGTTGAAGCCGAGGTCGCGGCTGACCTGGCGCGAGATCTCGGCGACGCGGACCCGCAGGTTGACCTGGATCGAGGAGAGCAGGGCGAGGCCGTTGACGACCTCGCGCCCCTCCCCGGCATAGGTGCGGGCGATGGCCTCGGCGCGCTGCGCGTCGGCGGCGCCCGGCACCTCGCCGGTGAGGATGAGGCCGTTCGGCCCGGCGGCGGTGACCTGCACGCCCTCGGCGCCGCGGACCATGCGCCGGATCATGCTCTGCACCGCGGCCGCATTGGGGGGCGGGCCGGCGGCGGGCTGCGCCGGCGCGGCGGGCCCGCCGATGGCCGGGGCGGCCGGGGCGGCGGCCGGGGCGGCGGCGCGGCCGGGCTGGACCGTGACCTCGTATTCGGCGACCGGGCTGCCATCCTCGCCCAGGGCGACGACGGTGGTGCGGCCGGCGGCGACGGCCATGACGAAGAGGCTGGTGGGCGAGGCCGGCTGCACCCGGGCGATGCGCGGATCGGCCGCCATGACCGTCACCGCCGGCGCGGGCAAGCGCACCAGCCGGCCGGCCCCGGCCTCGAGCAGGAGAATCGAGGGCCGGGCGGCGGCGGCCGCGGCGGGCGGCGCCTCCTCCCGCGCCGGCCAGGGCTGGGGCGCCAGCGGATCCGCCCCGCGGCGCTGCGCCAGGGCCGGCGGCGGCAGGAGCAGGCCGAAGGCCAGCAGGGCGAGGCCTGCGCGTCTCATCGGAACACGACCTCCTGCTGCTCGTCGCCCTGGACCACGCGCATGCGCACGCCCTGCGAGATCGCCGAGCGGGCGAGCGCGGGCGAGACATCGGCGCCGAAGACGGGGTTGAAGACGGGACCGCCCTGCGCCGCCGGCTCGCCCTCCGGCCAGTCGATCGCGCGCACGGTGAGGGCGATGCGGCCGAGGCGGCTGGCGACCGCGACGCGCTCCGCCTGCTCCGACGTCACCTCGAGGGAAACGGTGCGGGCGATGCGGCCGGCCGCCGCCTCGTCCGGATTGGCGCCACGGGTGAAGAGCTGGTCGACGGCAATCGCCCGGACATCGGTCAGCACCGTCTCGCCGATGACGCGGCGGGCGAGCGGCGCCTCGCCGGCGGCCAGCTCCTGGGTCAGGATCAGGTCCACCCGGTCGCCGGGCCAGATCAGCCCCGCGGCGCCGGTGACGACGTCGACGCCGACCGAGATGGCCCGCATCCCCGGCCGCAGCACGGCGGCGAGGAAGCCGCGGTCGCGCGGGTGGAGCACGTCCTCCCGCCGCAGCACCGCCTCGGGGTCGAGGTAGCGGCGCAGCAGGGCGCCGCGGAATTCGCCGGCGGACCCGGCATCGGCGAGGATGGCGCCGGGCGGCACCGCATCCGGCGCCACCTCGCGCAGCGTGAGGTCCTCATCCTTCAGCAGCGTGCCGGCGGGCAGCGGCCGCCGGGCGACGGCGATGCGCGGGCGCGGCGCTGGCGGCGGGGGCGGCTCCGCCAGGGCGGCCGCGGGCGGCGCCGGGCGCGGCGCCAGCAGCTGGTAGCCGAGGCCGGCAAGGCCGACCGCGCTCAGCATCAGCGAGACGATGACCAGCAGCCGCAGGAACATGGCCTATCCCTTCCAGGGGGTCAGCAGCGTGAGGAGGCCGCCGGCGGCGATGGCGACGCCGTAGGGCAGCGGGCCGCCGCGGCGCAGCCGCCAGGCCTCCACCGCAAGGATGCGGGCCAGCGGCCGGGCGGCGCCCGCCGACGCGAGGCGCGGCGCGAGGCGGTGCCCGTTGAGGTAGACGAGACCGAGCAGCCCGCCGGCGAGGGCGGTGGCCGTTACGAAGTCCCAGGTGGCCTCGGGCGAGAGGCCGAGGGTGAGGGCGCCGGCCAGCTTCACGTCGCCGCCGCCGAGCCAGCCGCGCATGGCGCAGGCCAGCAGGATGCCGAAGAGCAGCAGCGCGGCGAGCGTGGCCTCCAGCGCGGCGCCCCAGCCCAGGGCGAGGCGGCCGGCGAGGCCGAGCAGGGCGAGGAGCAGGACGAGCGGGTCCGGGATGATGCGGGCCACGACATCCCGCCAGGCTGCGGCGAGCAGCAGGCCGATGGTCAGCGCGATCGCCATGGCAGGGGTGCCGTTCGTGATTGCGTGTCCTGGTTGCGGGAGGGGAGCCGGCCCGCGGCGATGGAGTACGGGCCGGCCCCGTCTGGTCGGGCTTAGGTGCCGCCGCCGCCGCCGGCCGCGGCGAGCAGGCCGCTGAAGACGCCGGTGATGCGCGTGCCGAGGCCGCTGGCCGCCCCAGCGACGACGACCACGATGCCGGTGGCGAGCACGGCGTACTCGGCGGCGGTGACGCCCTTGCGATCCTTGAGGGCGGCGGTGGCGGTGGCGATCAGCGTGCGGATCATGGTGGTTGCCTTCCTGGTTCGTCGTTGAAGGGCGGGCGCCGGGACGGCGAAGCAGTGGCGCCGGCCTGTTGACCCGATGCGACCCCTCGCTGAGAGGCGTCCCATGCGGCGCAACTTATGATTGAGTTAAGATGGTCGTCAACACTTTTTAGTTGTTTTTTTTTGGTTCTGGCGTTCCGGGAGGCGGGCCTGGGCCTCAGCCGCGGCCGATGGGGGCGAAGGGTTCCATGGCCACGGGCCCCAGGGTGGCGACCGAATTCGAAGCACCACTGCAGGTAGAAAGAAAAGCGTCTGTTTCTCGCACGAATCGCTCGGTCATTCTCCTGAGGCCCACAAAAAAGTGCTCAAAATCAGCGGGCTGCAGCAACCTCTACGAACCGCATACGAAATATCACGAGGTCTGGAGCGCCTGGATGATGCCCCATACTGTTACATCGGGATCACAACATTCGGACGGGACGGTACGACAACGTTGCTACTTGTTCGGACCATCTTGCGCCCTGGCTGACACCTTTCCCGCGGATTGGGACTGGTAGGGTCAGCCGCCCAATCCGCTGGCAGGCTGGTGAAGGGCTGCCTGGCGAGCCTGGTTCAGGCGCGGCAGCGTTCGGCAGGGCTGTTGCCGAAGGATCGGACCGGCCTGCCTTGCCGCACGCAGCGGGTGCCCGGAGCAGCGTCGGGTCCCGATCCGGATCGGGGTCCCGGGCGTCGGCTCCGTCCCGGCCCGGGTGACGCGGGTGGAGACGGGCGGCTTCGCGGTCGCCCCCTCGCCGAGCGAGGAGCAGCGGCAGGCCATCACGGCCAAGCTGGACATGCGGGAGGGCGCCGCGGGCACCAGCCTCGATGGCCTGGTGACGGGCCTTGCCTTCCGCGCCGCGTGGCGCTCGACACATGACGGCCGGTCGGCCGACCGCCACCGCGGCCGCCGGAGCATGTCGGGTTCACCGGCCATGCGCGGCGCTGTCGCTTCCAGTGGGGATCCACGCCTCCGGACGACGCCGTCCTGCGGCGATCCGCCCCAGCGTAACGCCAGGCGGCGGGTTGCCCGGATACATGTCTGTAACAGGAACGAGCCGCTGGGGGCGACGTTTCGGGCAGGTCGCGGCGCATCGGTTCGGACGAGGCATCATGGCGGCAGCACGGTACGACATCGTCATCATCGGCTCCGGGCCCGGCGGCGCCACCATGGCCCGGAAGCCCGCCCGGACCGGCAGGCGCATCCTGCTGCCCGGGCCCGGCGGCTGCCGCCCGCGCGAGCGGGAGAACCGGGACAGCCGCGCGGTCTTCGTCGCCGGACGGGGTGCAGGTCAAGGCCGAAGGCCTGCCCGGATTCCTCGAACGGTCCCCGGAGACGCCCTTCGACCGGATGGCGCGGCATTCGGTCGATGTCCGGCTGACCTCGGAGGACTTGCCGCTGAACCGGGTCCGCCACAAGGACCGCAAGGCCCATCTGGACCTCACCGGGACCAATGCCGAAGGTCGCTCGCGGCTGAAGCACGAGCTGCCGCAGCACTGCGGCAAGCCCGGGATGCATCCGCATCTGCCCGAACGCAGCCTCTACCCCGGCAAGGGCATCCGAACGGGGGCACCGCCCACCAGGCCGGCACGCTCCGCTTCGGGACGGACCCGCGTAGCCCGGTACTCGATGCCGGTTGCAAGGCGCATGACCCCGGCAAGCTCGTTGCCACCGGTGCCGGCGTCCTCCCCTCAATCGGCGCAGTGAGCCCGATGATGGCCATCATCGCCAACGCGCTTCGCATCGCCGACCACATCGCCGCGCGCCTCCGCTGAGGGCCGGGCAGGACAGGACCCATCGATGGCCCAGTCGATCGAGGATTACGCGCTCATCGGGAATTGCGAGACGGCCGCCCTGGTCGGCCGCGACGGGTCGATCGACTGGATGGCCTTGCCGCGCTTCGACAGCGCCGCCTGCTTCGCCGCCCTGCTCGGCTCGTCGGAGAACGGCCGCTGGCGCATCGCGCCGGTCGGGGCGTCGCCTCCCGCGACCCGGTGCTACCGCGGCGACACCCTCATCCTCGAGACGGTCTTCGAGACCGGGGAGGGCGCCGTCTGCCTCACCGACTTCATGACCCGGCGCGACGGCGTCAGCTATCTCAGCCGCCGGCTGCGCGGCCTGCGCGGCGCGGTCGCCATGCGGTCGGAGCTGGTGGTGCGCTTCGACTATGGCCTGGTCGTGCCCTGGGTGTCGCGCCAGCCGGACGGGCGGCTCGAGCTCATCGCCGGGCCGGACCGGCTGATCCTCGATGCCGACGTGCCGCTGCGCGGGGAGAACCTGCGGACCCTCGGGGAGTTCACCCTGGCCGCCGGCCAGGTGGCGGACTTCACCCTGAGCTGGACGCCCTCCTTCAGGCCCTATCCGCCACGGCTCGACACGGAGGCCGCCCTGCGCGAGGCGGAGCAGGGCTGGCAGGAATGGTCGAGCCAGTTCGAGAAGCGGGGCGAATGGGACTCCGCCGTGCTTCGCTCGCTCCTGACCCTGAAGGCGCTGGCGCATTTCGAGACCGGCGGCATCGTCGCGGCCCCCACCACCTCCCTGCCGGAGCAGATCGGCGGGACGCGCAACTGGGACTACCGCTACTGCTGGCTGCGCGACGCGACGCTCACCCTCTATGCGCTCATGCAGTCGGGCTTCCTCGAGGAGGCCGGGAAATGGCGGAGCTGGCTGCTGCGCGCCGTCGCCGGCAGGCCGGAGGAGCTGCAGATCATGTACGGCGTCGCCGGCGAGCGGCGCCTGACGGAATACGAGGTGCCCTGGCTTGCCGGCTACGAGGGCTCGTTGCCGGTCCGCGTCGGCAATGCCGCGCATGGCCAGCGGCAGCTCGATGTCTACGGCGAGGTGCTGGACGCGCTCTATGTCGGGCGGTGCCTCGGCCTTGCGCCGGATGCCCGCAGCTGGGCGATCGAGACCCAGCTCGTCGCGCATCTGGAAGCCATCTGGGACCGGCCCGACGACGGCATCTGGGAGGTCCGCGGGCCGCGGCGGCATTTCACCCATTCCAAGGTCATGGCCTGGGTGGCCTTCGACCGCATCATCCGCTCGGCCGAGGAATTCGGCCTGGAGGGGCCGGTGGCGCATTGGGCCGAGGTGCGCGACCGGATCCATGCGGATGTCTGCCGCCAGGGCTTCGATCCCGGCCTCGGCAGCTTCGTGCAGTCCTACGGCTCGGGCCAGCTCGACGCCAGCCTGCTGATGATCGCCATCGTCGGCTTCCTGCCGGCGAGCGACCCGCGCGTGGTGGGAACGGTTGCGGCGATCGAGCAGCGGCTGCTGCGCGACGGCTTCGTGCTGCGCTACGACACCGGCCCGGGCGACGACGGCCTGCCGCCGGGCGAGGGCGCCTTTCTCGCCTGCAGCTTCTGGCTGGCGGACAACTACGTGCTGCAGGGCCGGTTCGAGGAGGCGCAGGCGCTGTTCAACCGCCTCCTGGCCCTGCGCAACGACGTCGGGCTGCTGGCGGAGGAGTACGACCCGGTCCGCCGCCGCCAGGTGGGCAATTTCCCGCAGGCCTTCTCGCACCTGGCGCTGATCGGCACCGCGCGCAACCTGCTCGACGCGGCCGGGCCGGCGCGGCAGAGGTCGGCGCAGACCAGCGCAACCCGTTGACCTGAGGAGACGCTTTCATGACCGATCCCGTCGCGCCGGAGCCGCCCGATGCGTCCCGCCTGCCGCAGGTCTCCTACCAGACGGTGCTCACCGGGCAGCCGGCGCTGGTGACCGGCGCGAATTCCGGCATCGGGCGCGCGGTCGCCCTGGGGCTGGCCCGCGCCGGGGCCGATGTCGTCGTGAATTACGTGGCGCAGCCGGAGGCCGCCGAGGCCGTGGTCGCGGAGATCCGGGCCCTCGGCCGTCGCGCGGTTGCGATCCGCGCCGATGTCAGCCAGGAGGCGGAGGTCGAGCGGATGTTCGCGCAGGCGGTCGACGAATTCGGGACGCTGCACATCGTCGTCAGCAATGCCGGCCTGCAGCGCGACGCGCCCTTCGACCGGATGACGCTCGAGCAGTGGAACGCGGTGATCGGCGTCAACCTCACCGGGCAGTTCCTCTGCACCCGCGCCGCAGCCCGGGAGTTCAAGCGCCGCGGCGTCGTCCCCGGCATCTCGCAGGCGGCGGGGAAGATCATCTGCATGAGCTCGGTGCATCAGCAGATCCCCTGGGCGGGGCATGCCAATTATGCCGCCTCGAAGGGCGGCGTGATGCTGCTGATGCAGTCGATCGCGCAGGAGCTCGCGCCGTACTACATCCGGGTGAACGGCATCGCCCCGGGCGCCATCCGCACGCCCATCAACACCGCGGCCTGGGCCACCCCGGCCGCCTATGCCGAGCTGATGACGCTCGTCCCCTACAAGCGCATCGGCGAGCCGGAGGATGTCGCCCAGGCCGCGGTCTGGCTCGCCTCGGACGCGGCCGACTACGTGACCGGTGCCACCCTGTTCGTCGATGGCGGCATGACCCTCTACCCGGGCTTTGCCACCGGCGGGTGACGGGCGGGCCCGGGCCTGCGGGCGCGGTGCCGAGAGGGCGGCCGCGCCGGCTGGCGGTGCCCTTCCCGCATCAGGTGCCGCAGAAGGTCTGCAGCACCCGCTGCTCCGGCTCCGGCGGGGCGGCGTAGCGGGCGTGGTGGGGCTGGTTCTCGAAGGGATGGGCGAGCACGGCCAGCAGCTCCTCGAAGGGCGCGAAATCCTCGCGCTCGGTGGCGGCGGCGAGGGCGGCCTCGACCATGTGGTTGCGCGGGATGAAGGCCGGGTTCACCCCGCGCATGGCGGCGGCGCGCTCGGCCGGGGCAAGCGGCTCCGCCGCGAGGCGGGCGCGCCATTGGGCGGCCCAGGGCGCGTAGCCGCCTGTCGTGGCGAAGAGGGCGGCGAGGTCGGCATCGGCCGCCGGGTCGGCAGCCGCCTCACAGAGCAGGCGGAAGGTCTGGGTGAAGTCGGCGCCCGCCTCCTGCATGGCGCCGAGCAGGCCGGCGACGAGGGCGGCATCCTCCTCCCGCGCCGCCTGGAGGCCGAGCTTGCGGCGCATGCCCTCCAGCCAGGCGGACTGGAACTGGGCGACGAAGCCGGTGAGGGACTCCTGAGCCAGCTCCACCGCCTTCTGCTCGTCCTCGGCCAGCAGGGGGAGGAGCGCCTCGGCGAGGCGCGCCAGGTTCCACTGCAGGATGCGCGGCTGGTTGCCATAGGCGTAGCGGCCGGCATGGTCGATGGAGCTGAAGACGGTCGAGGGGTCGTAGTGGTCCATGAAGGCGCAGGGGCCGTAGTCGATCGTCTCGCCGGAGACGGTGGTGTTGTCGGTGTTCATCACGCCGTGGATAAAGCCGACCAGCATCCACTGCGCGACCAGCCGCGCCTGGCGGGCGATGACGCCCTCGAGCAGGGCGCGGTAGGGCGCCTCGGCGGCGGCCGCCTCCGGGTAGTGGCGGGCGATGACGTGGTCGGCCAGCAGCCGGACGCCCTCCGCGTCGCCGCGGGCGGCGAAGAACTGGAAGGTGCCGACGCGGATGTGGCTGGCGGCCACGCGCGTCAGCACGGCGCCGGGCAGCGCCGCCTCGCGGAAGACCTGGTCGCCGGTCAGCACCGCGGCCAGCGAGCGCGTGGTCGGGATGCCGAGGGCGGCCATCGCCTCGCTGATGATGTATTCCCGCAGGACCGGGCCGATGGCGGCGCGGCCGTCGCCGCCGCGGGAGAAGGGGGTGCGGCCCGACCCCTTCAGCTGCAGGTCGCGGCGCTGGCCGTCGCGCCCGACCACCTCGCCGAGCAGGATGGCGCGGCCGTCGCCGAGCTGCGGGTTGAAATGGCCGAACTGGTGGCCGGCATAGGCCTCCGCGATGAAGGCGGCGCCCTCGGCGACGCGGTTGCCGGCGAGGATCTCGACGCCCTCCGGGCTGGCGAGCGCCGCCGGGTCGAGGCCGAGGGCCTCACAGAGCGGCAGGTTCAGCTTCACCAGGCGCGGGGCGCTGACCGCCTGGGGCGCCATGCGGACGAAGAAGCGTTCCGGGAGCCGGGCGTAGCTCGTGTCGAAGGGGATTTGGACGGGCATGGGGCGGGTTCCTCGGCCTGCGGCGGGGGCGGGCCTCTGCCGGTATAGCCCCGTTCAACGCCCCCGGGGGCTAGGGTTCCTCCGGCGGGCGGGGCGGCGCGGCGAAGAGTTCGGGCAGGGGGGCGAGGTCAGGCTGGTGGAGCGAGGGCGGGGCGTGGCGGCGCGGGTCGTAGAGCCAGCCGCCGCCGGGGCCGGTCTCGAGCATCAGGTCCTCGGCGCCCTCGATCAGCCGGGCGAGGGTGCCGGCGCCGCCAAAGCGGCTGCGGCGGACCCAGCCGCCGAGCTCCAGGTGGATGCGCTTGCCGAGCGCGGGCAGGTGCAGCGGCGCCTCCGCGGCGGCGACCAGGCGGCGAAGGCTGGCGAGGATGGCGGCACGCTGCGCGGCGGGGTCGACCGGGTCGGCGCTCGGGTCGTTGGAGGGGGTGGGCGGGTCGGGCTCGGCGGGCACGGTGACCTCGGCGAAGTCGCCGAGCGGAATCACCCGGTCGGCGGCGGCGCGGAGGGCGGCGGCGGCGCTGTCCGGGGCGATGACCATGATGCGGCGGTCATGCTCGCGGAGGCGGTGCAGCAGGGGCGTGAAGTCGCTGTCGCCGGAGAGGATCAGCATCTCCTCGAAATGCGTCGGGTGGGTGAGCGCCTCGTGGATGTCGAGGGCCATGACGATGTCGGCGGCGTTCTTGAGGCGAGCGAGGCGCGGGCAGTCCACCACCGAGAAGCCAGCGCGGACGAAATCCGGGCGGAAGCGGCTGTAGTAGAGGCGGGGCTGGCCGAGCCAGCCGGCCAGCTCGCCATTCGGGTCCGGCTCGGTCCAGCCGGCCGGGTTCAGGTAGCAGCGGCGGACCAGCAGGCGGCGGGGGCCGCCGGGGGCGCTCTCGGCCAGCCAGCCGAGCCAGCGGCTGGGATGGGCGGCGAAATTCCAGGCCGCCCACTCGTCGATGGCGGCAAGCCCGGCGAAGACATTGTCGAAATCGAGGTAGAGTGCCGCCCGGCGCGGTTCCGTCACGAGGCGCTGCCCCTTCCTTTACGCAATCCGGAATAAATGGGTGTGGTACGGGGAGGGACAAGCACGGCGCTTGACGCAGGCGGGCGAGGCTGCCCATGGTCCCGCCCCCTTCCAGAGGACATAGCCAGAGCCATGCCTGCGATCACCCTGCCCGACGGTTCCGTCCGCGCCTTCGATGGGCCGGTGACGGGGACTACGGTCGCGGCGGCGATCGGGCCGGGCCTCGCCAAGGCGGCGCTCGCCATGCAGGTCGACGGCGTGACGCGCGACCTCGCCATGCCGATCGAGCGGGATGCGGCGGTGCGCTTCATCACGCGGCGCGACCCGGAGGCGCTGGAGATGATCCGCCACGATGCGGCGCATGTGCTGGCGGAAGCCGTGCAGGCGCTCTATCCGGGCACGCAGGTGACGATCGGGCCCTCGATCGAGAACGGCTTCTACTACGACTTCGCCCGCAACGAGCCCTTCACGCCGGAGGACTTCGCCGCGATCGAGGCGAAGATGCGGGAGATCGTGGCGCGGAACGCGCCCTTCGTGCGATCCGTCATGCCGCGGGAGGAGGCGATCGCCTTCTTCGAGGCGCGGGGCGAGACGTACAAGGCGCAGCTGATCCGCGACCTGCCGGCGAGCGAGGAGATCAGCCTCTACTCCCAGGGCGAGTGGATCGACCTTTGCCGCGGGCCGCATATGCGCGGCACGGGGGATGTCGGTACGGCCTTCAAGCTGACCAAGGTGGCCGGTGCCTATTGGCGGGGCGACCACCGCAACGCCATGCTCAGCCGCATCTACGGCACAGCCTGGCGCGACCAGAAGGAGCTCGACGCCTATCTCCACCAGATCGAGGAGGCGGAGAAGCGCGACCACCGGAAGATCGGTAAGGAAATGCACCTCTTCCACCTGCAGGAGGAGGCGGCGGGTAGCATCTTCTGGCACCCCAAGGGGTGGAAGCTCTACCGGGTGCTCGAGGACTACATGCGGCGCCGGCTGGATGCGACGCACTACCAGGAGGTGCGGACGCCGCAGCTGCTCGACCGGAAATTCTGGGAGGCCTCGGGCCACTGGGAGAAGTTCCGGCAGGCGATGTTCATCGCCCGCGTCGAGGACGAGGCGGAGAAGGACCGCGTCCTCGCGCTGAAGCCGATGAACTGCCCCTGCCATGTGCAGATCTTCAACCAGGGGCTCCGCAGCTACCGGGAGCTGCCGCTGCGGATGGCGGAGTTCGGCAGTTGCCACCGCTTCGAGCCGAGCGGGGCGCTGCACGGCATCATGCGGGTGCGCGCCTTCACCCAGGACGATGCGCATATCTTCTGCACGGAGGAGCAGATCGCGGCCGAGACGGTGGAGTTCGTGGCGCTGCTCTCCTCGGTCTACCGCGACCTCGGCTTCCCCGAATTCCGGGTGAAGTTCAGCGACCGGCCGGTGACGCGGGCGGGGACGGACGCGGTCTGGGACCAGGCGGAGGGCGCGCTGCGGGAGGCCTGCCGGACGGCGGGCGTCGAGTATACGCTCAACCCGGGCGAGGGCGCCTTTTACGGGCCGAAGCTGGAATTCGTGCTGCGGGACGCTATCGGCCGCGACTGGCAGTGCGGCACGCTGCAGGTGGATTTCGTGATGCCGGAGCGGCTGGGCGCCGAGTACGTCGCGGAGGATGGGAGCCGCCGCCGCCCGGTGATGCTGCACCGGGCGATCCTCGGCAGCTTCGAGCGCTTCATCGGCATCCTGATCGAGCAGCATGCCGGGCGCTTCCCGCTCTGGCTGGCGCCGGTGCAGGTGGTGGTGACGACCATCGTCTCGGATGCCGACGGCTATGCGCGGGAGGCGGCGGCGGCTCTGGCCAGGGCGGGGCTGCGCGTCGACCTCGATCTGCGGAACGAGAAGATCAACCGCAAGGTGGTCGACCATATCGACCAGCGGGTGCCGGTGCTGGCCGTGGTCGGGCGGCGGGAGGCGGAGGAGCGGACGCTCGTCCTGCGCCGCCTGCCGGGCCGCGAGCAGCAGGCGCTGCCGCTGGATGAGGCGGTTCGCCTCCTATCCGCCGAGGCCTTGCCGCCGGATCGTGCAGAAGCCACGCCGATGGTTGCAGCGGCGTGAGGCAAGCCCCATAAAGTAACGCTCTACCCCTTCCACTGATACAGGAGACGACCATAGCCAGAGGCCCCGTTTCGAACCAGCCGCCGACCCGTGATGGCCCGCGGGTGAACGAGGACATCCGCGTCCCTCAGGTGCGGCTCATCGACCAGGATGGCGAGATGCTCGGCGTGATGTCGGCGCGCGATGCGCTGCTGAAGGCCTACGATGCCGGGCTGGACCTGCTCGAGATCAGCCCGAACGCCGTACCGCCGGTCTGCAAGATCACCGACTACGGCAAGTTCAAGTACGAGCAGCAGAAGAAGGCGAACGAAGCCCGCAAGCGGCAGAAGGTCGTCGAGATCAAGGAAGTCAAGGTCCGGCCGAACATCGATGACCATGACTACGAGGTCAAGATGCGCCAGATGAAGAGCTTCATCGGCGAGGGCGACAAGGTGAAGGTCACGCTCCGCTTCCGCGGCCGCGAGATGGCGCACCAGGACCTCGGCATCAAGGTATTGGAGCGGATCCGGGTCGAGCTCGGCGAGACCATCAAGGTCGAGCAGATGCCGCGGCTCGAGAACCGCCAGATGATCATGGTGCTGGCACCGAAGTAACCGAGGCTTGACTGGAAGGGTGCGAGGCCTTACGGCTCCCGCCCTCGGGTCGCCCCGAACCAGACGGTCCCCTGCCGGGCAGGGGGCTCCGCCGCTCCGCGAAGGCTCGCGCAGCGGCGCGTTCTGTTTTGGGCGGGCCGGATGTGAAGGGTGACCATGTTCGAGGCATTGTCCGGCAAGCTGAACGGGGTCTTCGACCGGCTGCGCCGCCGCGGCGCGCTGTCGGAGGCCGACGTGACCGAGGCGCTGCGCGAGGTGCGCGTGGCGCTGCTGGAGGCCGATGTCGCCCTGCCGGTGGTCAAGGACCTCGTCGCCAGGGTCCGCGAGCGGGCGGTGGGCGTCGAGGTGCTGAAGAGCGTTTCGCCGGCGCAGCAGGTCGTCAAGATCGTCAACGACGCGCTGGTCGAGGCGCTGGGCGGCGGCGAGGGGGATAGCGGGGCGCGGGGGCTCGACCTCAATGCGCCCTCCCCGGTGCCGATCCTGATGGTCGGGCTGCAGGGTTCGGGCAAGACCACGACCTCGGGCAAGATCGCGCTGCGGCTGAAGAACCGCGAGAAGAAGAAGGTGCTGCTCGCCTCGCTCGACGTCCATCGGCCGGCGGCGCAGCTGCAGCTGGAGACGCTGGCGAAGCAGGTCGGCGTCGTATCCCTGCCGATCGTGGCGGGGGAGACGCCGTTGCAGATCGCGGCGCGCGCGATGGATCTCGGGCGGCGGGAGCTGTTCGATGTGGTGGTGCTGGACACCGCCGGGCGGCTGGCCATCGACGAGGCGTTGATGGACGAGGTGGCGCAGGTCAAGGCGGCGACGCGGCCGCACGAGACGCTGCTCGTCGTCGATGCGATGACCGGCCAGGATGCCGTCAACACGGCGCGGGCCTTCCAGGAGAAGGTCGGCGTCAGCGGCATCGTCATGACGCGGATCGACGGCGATGCCCGTGGCGGCGCGGCGCTGTCCATGCGAGCGGTGACGGGCGCGCCGATCAAGCTGCTGGGCGCGGGCGAGAAGCTCGATGCGCTGGAGGACTTCCACCCCGACCGCATCGCCGGGCGCATCCTGGGGATGGGCGACATCGTCTCGCTGGTCGAGCGGGCGGCGGAGATCATCGACCAGGCGGAAGCCGAGAAGATGGCGGCCCGGATGCAGAAGGGCCAGTTCAACCTCGAGGACTACGCCAACCAGCTGAAGCAGATCGGCAAGATGGGCTCGCTGTCGGGCATCCTCGGCATGCTGCCGGGCATCGGCAAGATGAAGCAGCAGATCGAGGGCGCCAATCTCGACCAGACCATCCTCAAGCGCCAGGCGGCCATCATCGGCAGCATGACGCCGAAGGAGCGGCGGGCGCCCGACATCATCAAGGCCTCGCGCAAGCGGCGGATCGCCGCCGGCAGCGGGGCCACGGTGCAGGAGGTCAACCGCCTCCTCAAGCAGTTCGACGAGATGTCCGCGATGATGAAGCGGATGAACAAGCTCGGCCAGAAGGGGCTGATGCGGGGTGGCCTCGGCGCCCTGCTCCCTAAGGGGATGAACCTCCCCGGCGGCCGGAAGCCTTTCTAGACCTCACTCAGGAGCAAGAAGCAGGACCATGGGTCTCAAGATTCGCCTCGCCCGCGCCGGCGCCAAGAAGCGCCCATACTACCACATCGTCGTGGCCGACAGCCGCAGCCCGCGCGACGGCCGCTTCATCGAGAAGGTGGGCAGCTACAACCCGATGCTGCCCTCCGACCATGCCGACCGCATCCGGCTCGAGGATGAGCGGATCAAGCATTGGCTCGGCGAGGGGGCGGTGGCCACCGACCGCGTCGCCAAGTTCCTCGGCAAGGCCGACCTGGCGCCGATGCCGGAGTTCCGCGAGCAGCCGAAGCAGTCCGCGCCGAAGAAGAAGGCGCAGGAGCGCGCCGCGGCCGCGGCCGGCTGATCGGCTGATCCGTGACCGGCAAGCGCATCCTGGTGGGGGAGATCGGCAGGCCGCACGGTGTGCGCGGCCTGGTGAAGCTGCGCAGCTTCACCGCCGACCCTGCCGCGATTGCCGATTACGGGCCGCTGACGGATGAGGCGGGGGTGCGGCGCTTCGGGATCACGCTGCTGGCCGAGGGGCTGGCGCGGGTCGAGGGCGTGGCCGACCGGGATGCCGCGGCGCGGCTGACCGGGACCTTGCTCTATGCCGAGCGCGACCGGCTGCCGCCGCCCGAGGAGGAGGAATACTACCTCGCCGACCTGATCGGCCTCCGGGCCGAGACGGAGGCGGGAGAGGGCCTTGGGGCGATCCGCGCGGTCGAGGATCATGGCGCCGGCGCCTTCCTGGTGCTGGAGGGACCGCCGGAGCGGATGGTGCCTTTCACCCGGGCGGCGGTGCCGGTGATCGACCTGGCGGGCGGGCGCGTCGTCGTCGTGCTGCCGGACGAGGTTGTCGTGCCGCCGGGTGCGGAGGATGCGGCATGAGCTGGCAGGCTTCGGTCCTCACCCTCTTCCCCGAGATGTTCCCGGGGCCGCTCAGCCAGTCGCTGGCCGGCCGCGCGCTGCGCGAGGGACGCTGGGGGCTGGAGGCCATCGACATCCGCGGCTTCGCCACCGACCGGCACCGCAGCGTGGACGACACGCCCTGCGGCGGCGGGGCGGGGATGGTGCTGCGGCCGGATGTGGTTGATGCGGCCTGTGCGGCGGCGCTGGCCTCGGGGCCGGGGCGGCCGCTGGTCGCCCTCACGCCGAGGGGGGTGCCGCTCGACCAGGCGATGGTCCGCGGCTTCGCCGAGGGGCCCGGCGTCGTCCTGCTCTGCGGGCGGTTCGAGGGCATCGACCAGCGCGTCATCGAGGTGCGGGAGATGCTCGAGGTCTCAATCGGCGACTATGTCCTCTCGGGCGGGGAGCCGGCGGCGCTGGTCCTGCTCGATGCCTGCGTGCGGCTGCTGCCCGGGGTGATGGGCGCGGCGGCGAGCGGGGAGGAGGAGAGCTTCTCGGCAGGCCTCCTCGAATACCCGCAGTATACGCGCCCCACGAATTGGAACGGCCTCCCCGTGCCGCCCGTGCTGCTCTCCGGCAACCATGCCGAGGTGGCGCGCTGGCGGCGGGAGCAGGCCGAGATGCTCACCCGGACCCGCCGCCCCGACCTGTGGGCCAGGCATGGCACCGGTTCCCCACACGCGCTGGACGGCAAGGCCAGCGCCGCCTAGACATCGAACTGCAAAGGACAACGCATTATGAACCTGCTTCAGCAATTCGAGGCGGACCAGCTTGCCCGCCTCTCCGGCCTCCGCGGCGTGCCGCAATTCGGCCCGGGCGACACCGTGCGCGTCATGGTGCGGGTGGTCGAGGGCGAGCGCGTGCGCTCCCAGGCCTATGAGGGCGTGGTCATCGCCCGCAGCAACAAGGGCGTGAACAGCAACTTCACCGTCCGCAAGCTCTCCTATGGCGAGGGCGTGGAGCGCGTCTTCCCGCTCTACTCGCCCTCCGTGACGGAGATCGCGGTGGTCCGCCGCGGCAAGGTGCGGCGCGCGAAGCTCTATTACCTGCGGGGCCGGACCGGCAAGGCCGCCCGCATCATCGAGAAGCGCGAGGTCCGTCCGACGGCTGAGGCGCAAGGCTGAACCAACGGCGTCCCCGGGCCCGGGCGGCCCGGGGCGCCCAGCACATACTTGGGGTACGTCATGTCAGCGCAGAAACCGCGCACGTTGTTCGACAAGATCTGGGATGCCCATGTCGTCGAGACCCTGCCCGACGGCACCGCCCTTCTCTACATCGACCTCCACCTCACCCATGAGGTGACGACGCCCCAGGCCTTCGACGGGCTTCGCGCCGCCGGCCGCAAGGTGCGCCGGCCGGATGCGACGCTCGCCGTCATCGACCACAACATCGCCACCGATGCCAGCCGCTATACCGGCATCGTCGACCCCGAGAGCCGGCTGCAGGTCGAGACGCTGGAGCGGAACGTCGCTGAGTTCGGCGTGCCCTTCATCCCGTTGCTGGACGACCGGCAGGGCATCGTCCATGTGATCGGGCCGGAGCTCGGCCGCTCGCTGCCGGGCATGACCATCGTCTGCGGCGACAGCCATACCTCGACGCATGGCGCCATGGGGGCGCTGGCCTTCGGCATCGGCACTTCCGAGGTGGAGCATGTGCTGGCGACGCAGACGCTGCTGCAGAAGCCGGCGAAGAACATGCAGGTTCTCGTCGAGGGGAGCCTCGCCGTCGGCTGCTCGGCGAAGGATGTGACGCTCGCCATCATCGGCCGGATCGGCACCGCCGGCGGCACGGGCCATGTGATCGAGTATGCGGGGGACGCCATCCGCGGGCTCGACATGGCAGGGCGGATGACGCTCTGCAACATGTCGATCGAGGGCGGGGCGCGGGCCGGCATGGTGGCGCCGGACCAGACCACCTTCGACTACATCGCCCGCACCCCGCAGGGGCCGAAGGGCGAGGCGCTGGAGCGGGCCATCGCCTGGTGGAAGACGCTGCCGACCGATGCGGGGGCGCATTTCGACAAGGTGGTGCGGCTGGCCGCGCATGAGATCGCGCCGCAGGTCACCTGGGGGACCAGCCCGGAGGACGTGCTGCCGATCACCGCGACCGTGCCCGACCCGGAGGCGGCCGAGGACGAGGCGCGGCGCGAGCAGTTCCGCCGCAAGATGCAGTATATGGGGCTGACGCCGGGGCAGCGGCTGCAGGACCTGCCGGTCGATGTCGTCTTCATCGGCTCCTGCACCAACAGCCGGATCGAGGATATCCGCGTCGCCGCCAGCATCGCCCACGGCCGCAAGGTGGCCGACGGGGTGCGGGCGCTGGTGGTGCCGGGCTCGGGCCTCGTGAAGAAGCAGGCGGAGGCCGAAGGGCTGGACCGCATCCTGCAGGAGGCCGGCTTCGAGTGGCGCGAGGCGGGGTGCTCCATGTGCCTCGGCATGAATCCGGACAAGCTGAAGCCCGGCCAGCGCTCGGCCTCCACCTCGAACCGGAATTTCGAGGGGCGGCAGGGGCCGGGCGGGCGGACGCATCTGGTCTCGCCGGCGACGGCGGCGGCCAGCGCGCTGGCCGGGCGGCTGGCCGATGTGCGGGACTTCCAGCCGAAGGAGACCCATTGATGGAAGCCTTCACGACCCTCACCGGCATCGCGGCGCCGATGCCGAAGGCCAATGTGGACACCGACCAGATCATCCCGGCGCGGTTCCTCAAGTCGATCAGCCGCACCGGCTTCGGCAAGAGCCTCTTCGCCAATTTCCGCTACCGGGAGGATGGGTCGGAGAACCCCGACTTCGTCCTCAACCAGGAGCCGTACCGGCGCGCCGAGATCCTCATCGCCTTCGAGAATTTCGGCTGCGGCTCCTCCCGCGAGCATGCGCCCTGGGCGCTGCTCGACTTCGGCATCCGCTGCGTCATCGCCCCCGATTTCGCCGACATCTTCCACAACAACAGCTTCAAGAACGGCGTGCTGCCGGTGAAGCTGCCGCGCGAGGTCTGCGCGCAGCTGATGGAAGACGCGAGGATGGGCGGCAATGCGCGCATCACCGTCGACCTGGAGCGGCAGGTGGTGGTGCGGCCGTCGGGCGAGGAGATCCCTTTCCAGATCGACCCGCTGCGGCGGCACCTGCTGCTGAACGGGCTCGACGATATCGGCCAGACCATGCAGCACGCCCCGGCCATTGACGGCTTCGAGGCGAAGCAGCGGGCGGCGCAGCCCTGGCTCTACGGCGCATAAGGCGAGGATAGTCGATGGCTGCGAACAAGACGCTGCTGGTGCTGCCGGGCGACGGCATCGGCCCCGAGGTGATGAACGAGGTCACCCGCGTCATCGACTGGATGGAGCGGCGGCGGAGCGTCAGCTTCCGCATCGAGGAGGGGCTGGTAGGCGGCGCCGCGATCGATGCGGTCGGCACGCCCTGCCCGGACGAGACGGTAGCCAAGGCGCGGGCCGCCGACGCGGTGCTGTTCGGCAGCGTCGGCGGGCCGAAATGGGACAGCCTGCCCTTCGACCAGCGGCCGGAACTCGGCATCCTCAGGCTCCGCAAGGATCTCGGCCTCTTCGCCAACCTTCGCCCGGCGCTGGTGATGGACCCGCTGGCCGAGGCCTCCTCGCTGAAGGCCGAGATCGTCCGCGGCGTCGACATCATGGTGGTGCGGGAGACGGTGGGCGGCGTCTATTTCGGCGAGCCGCGCGGCGTCGAGAAGGCGCCGGATGGGCGGCGCCGCGGCTTCGACACCCAGGTCTATTTCGAGGACGAGATCGCCCGCGTGGCGCGCGTCGCCTTCGACCTGGCGCGCAAGCGCCGCAACAAGGTGACGAGCGTCGAGAAGGCCAATGTGATGCAGTCCGGCCGGCTCTGGCGGGCCGTGGTCGGCGAGGTGCAAAAGGCCGAGTATCCGGACGTGCAGCTCGAGAACATGTATGCCGACAACTGCGCGATGCAGCTCTGCTCGCGGCCGAAGCAGTTCGACGTCATCCTCGGCGATAACCTCTTCGGCGACGTGCTCAGCGACTTGGCGGCGGCGCTGACCGGCTCGCTCGGGATGCTGCCCTCGGCGACGCTGGGTTCGGTCGATCCCACCACGGGCAAGCGCTACGCGCTCTACGAGCCGATCCACGGCTCGGCGCCCGACATCGCCGGGCGGGGCGTCGCCAACCCCTGCGCGCAGATCCTCTCCTTCGCCATGCTGCTGCGCTGGTCCTTCGGCATGGAGGAGGATGCGCGGCTGATCGAGGCAGCGGTGGAGAAGGTGCTCGCCGGCGGCCTGCGGACCGCGGACATCATGCAGCCGGGCATGGCCCGGGTCGGCACCAGCGTCATGGGCGAGGCGGTGGTGCGGGAGCTGGAGAAGCTGTCCCTGTGACGGGTGGATAGGGGGTTGCGCCGGGGCGCGGCCTCCGCTATTTCGCCTGCCTCGCCGCTTCGGCGGCTGCGCGCCCGTAGCTCAGCTGGATAGAGCACCAGACTACGAATCTGGGGGTCAGGAGTTCGAATCTCTTCGGGCGCGCCATTTTCCTTCCATGACCGGAGATCCCTGGACGGACCAAGGCCGGCCCGGGGTATGGTTCGCCTTGCCGCAGCAGGAAGGCGATGGGGCGTGATGTCCGTGGTCCGACGCGCCCTGAGGTTCGCCCTCGCGCCGTGGTTCGGGCTCGCCGCCGGCGTGGCGGCGGAGCCGCTCCAGGTCCGGGTGATCGGCGGCTTCGCCGGGACCAGCCAGTTCGACCGCATCGAACAGCCCTTCTGGACGCGCCGGCTGCCGGACCTGACCGGCGGGCGAATGGTGGCGAGCATTCAGCCCTTCGCCCAGGCCGGGGTGTCGCCGGACCAGATGCTGAACGTCATGCGCAGCGGCGTGGTCTTGTTCGGCACGGTGGAGGCGAATGCCGTCGCCCTCGATGAGCCGGAGCTGGCCGTCGCCGACCTGCCGCTGCTGGCCGAAGACACGACGGCATTGCGGCGCGTGGTGGGGCTCTGGCTGCCGCGGGTCCGGGCGATCCTGGACGAGCAGTACTCGGCCGAGCTGCTGGCGGTCTTCATCCGGCCGCCGCAGGTGGTGTTCTGCAACAAGCCCTTCGCCGGGCTGCGGGGGCTGGCCGGGCTGCGGGTGCGGACTGCCTCGGCGAACCAGGCGGACCTGCTGCTGGCGCTCGGGGCGCAGCCGGTGGTGATGGATTTCGGCCGGATCGTCGGCGCGGTGCGCGAAGGCCTGGTCGATTGCGCCATCACCGGCGGGCTGCCAGGCAATGCGATCGGGCTGCACCGGGTCACCACCCATGTCTCCACCCTGCCGCTCGGCTGGGCGATGTCCTTCCTCACCGCTTATCGGCCGCGCTGGCAGGCGCTGCCGGAGGGGCTGCGCGAGGCGGTGCGGAAGGGCATCGCGGGGCTGGAGGCGGAGATGTGGACGGCGGCCGAGGAGGAGCGGGACCAGGGCGAGGCCTGCAACACGGGCGACCCGCGCTGCCGGCTCGGCGAGCGGGGGCGGCTGGTGGCGGTGCGGGAGGACCCAGCGCTGGTCCGGCCGCTCCTCGGCTCGGCGGTGCTGCCCGGCTGGGCGCGGCGCTGCGGCAGCCATTGTGCCGAGAGCTGGAATGCGGTGGCCGGGCCGGCGACGGGCGTCTTCCTGCGCTGGTAGCCGGCGTCAGGGCGCGTAGTGGGTCGGCAGGGCGGTGGTGTACTTGATCCGCTCCATGGAGAAGCCGGAGCTGACGTCGAGCAGGTCGCCGATGCCGATCAGCTGCTTGTAGATGGCGTCATAGGCGGCGATGTCGGGGACGACGACCCGCAGCAGGTAGTCCACCGTGCCGCTCATCCGGTGGAACTCCACCACCTCCGGGATCGCCGAGGCCAGGCGGCAGAAGCGCTCCGCCCAGGCAGCGTTGTGCTGGCTGGTGCGGATGCTGACGAAGACGGTGACGCCGACGCGGAGCTTCTCGGCATCCAGGAGCGCGACGCGGCGGCGGATGACGCCCTCCTCCTCCAGCCGGCGGATGCGGCGCCAGCAGGGCGAGGGGGAGAGGCCGGCACGCTCCGCGATCTCGGCGACGGGGAGGGTGGCATCCTCCTGCAGGGCGGCAAGGATGCTGCGGTCGATCCGGTCCAGCTGGAATGCCATGCCTCGGTATCCGCCTGGATTGGAATGGGAATGCCAAAGCTTCCGCCGCAGGGGGTGAATTTGCAAGCTGCTTCCGGCGATGGCGGGTGATGATCTCCCGGTTCCGAGAGGAGGCTGCCCATGGCCCGATGGTCCTTTACCCGCCACCCGGCTTCGGTCAACGAGACCTATCTCGAGCATATGGCGACGGCGGGCGGCTTCGGCTGGCGGATGCTGACGGCCTCCCTCGCCTGCTTCGCCCATGCGCTGCTGCCCTTCGCCTTCGAGAAGACCGGCTCGACCGCGATCCGCGAGCTGCATGAGCGGATGGTGACGAAGCGGGTGCGCCAGCCGGCGGGCGAGGCGCAGCGGGCAGGCTGATCGCGGCTTCAGCCGGGCCGCTCCCTGGTCTAGCATCCCCGGCGAGCGATGCCGGCCCGGGACGAAGGCCGGGTTGGAGGAGCGCAGCCCATGGATGGCACCCTGACCGGCGGCCGGTCGCCCGAGGCCCTGGCCGAGACCTGGCTCGATGAGTTTGCCGCAGCCCTCGAGGCGGGCGAGCCGGCGCGCCTCGCCGCGCTCTTCGCCGCCGAGTGCCATTGGCGGGACCTCCTCGCCTTCACCTGGGAGCTGCATACCACCTCGGGGGCCGAGGCCATCGCGGCGCGGCTGCAGCCCTGCCTCGCGCCGATGGCGCCGCGGGCGGTGCGGCTCGCCGAGGGCCGGACGCGGCCGCGGGTGGTGCAGCGGGCGGGCACCGAGGCGGTCGAGGCGATCTTCCGCTTCGAGACGGCGGTGGGGCCGTGCAACGGCGTCGTCCGGCTGGTGCAGGAGGGCGGCGCGCCGCGGGCCTGGACGCTGATGACGGCGCTCGACGAGATCCGCGGCCATGAGGACCCGGCCAATGGCCGGCGCTGGCAGGATGTCGACTGGCGCCGCAATTTCGGCGGGGAGAATTGGCTGGACCGCCGCCAGCGGGCCCGGGCCTATGCCGACCGGGACCCGGCGGTGCTGGTGGTGGGGGCGGCGCAGGCGGGGCTCTCGGTCGCGGCGCGGCTGGCGCTGCTCGGCGTCGACACGCTGGTGGTGGAGCGGGAGGGGCGCATCGGCGACAGCTGGCGGCGGCGCTACCACGCGCTCACGCTGCACAACGAGACGCGGGTGAACCACCTGCCCTACATGCCCTTCCCGAAGAGCTGGCCGGTCTTCATCCCGAAGGACATGCTGGCCAACTGGTTCGAGCTCTATGCCGAGGCGATGGAGCTCAACGTCTGGACCGGGACGGAGCTGGTCTCGGGCGACTGGGACGAGGCCGCCGCGTGCTGGGACGTGCTGCTGCGCAAGGCCGACGGGACGGAGCGGCGGATGCGGCCGCGGCACATCGTCTTCGCCAACGGCACCAGCACCACGCCGAAGATGCCCGACCTGCCGGGGCTGAAGGAGTTCCGCGGCACCGTGACGCATTCGGGGCGGCATGGCAGCGGGCTCGACTGGCGGGGGAAGCGGGCGCTGGTGCTCGGCACCGGGACGTCAGGGCATGACGTGGCGCAGGACCTCGCCGTGTCGGGCGCGGCGGAGGTGACGCTGATCCAGCACCGGCCGACCATGGTCGTCAGCCTGAAGGAGGCGCAGGCGCCCTATGCCCTCTACGACGAGGACATCCCCTTTGAGGATCTCGACCTGCTCGCCACCTCCTTCCCCTTCCCCGTCTACCGGCGCGCGCACCAGCTGATGACACAGCGCAACCGGGAGGCGGACCGGGAGCTGCTGGAGGGGCTGGAGCGGCGCGGCTTCCGCCTGCAATTCGGCGAGGGGGAGAGCGGCTGGCAGATCATGTATCAGAGCCGCGGCGGCGGGTACTATTTCGATGCCGGCTGCTCGCAGATGATCGTCGACGGACGGGTCGGGCTGATGCAGTTCGACGATATCGAGCGCTTCGGCCCCGAAGGCGCGGTGATGCGCGACGGCAGCGTGAAGCCGGCCGACCTCATCGTGCTGGCGACGGGCTATGAGGGCCAGGCGGAAGCGGCGCGGCGCATCCTCGGCGAGGCGGTGGGCGCGCGGATCGGGCACGTCTGGGGCTTCGACGAGGAGGGCGAGCTGCACGGCATGTGGCGGCCGACCGGCCAGCCGGGGCTGTGGTTCCATGCCGGGGGGCTGGCGCAATGCCGCATCTTCTCGAAGGTGCTGGCGCTGCAGATCAAGGCGCGGGAGCTGGGGCTCCTTCGCTGACCTTTCCGTAGGCGCGGAGGAAGACATCGGCCGCGGCCGCGGCCTCCGCCGCGATCTCCGCCTCCTGCGGCTGCGGGACGAGGCCGAACAGGGCGCGGGTCCACAGGTCGCTACGCAGCAGGGCGCTGAAGTCGATGGCGGCGCGGGCCGGGTCCGCCTCGGCCCGGATGCGGCCGAGGCGCTGCTCCTCGGCGATCCAGTCGGCAAGGCGGGCGCGCACCCGGGCCGGGCCGGCGGCATAGAAGATCTCGGCCAGCGTCGGCTCGCGCGCCATCTCCGCCTGCATGATGCGGTGGATGGCGAGCGTGGCGGGCGCGATCAGGAAGCGCAGCACGGCGGTGCCGAGACGCTCCAGGGCCGGGCGCAGCGCGTCGCCATGGCCGGCGCCGGCGGTGGCCTCGGTCGCCATGCGCTCGCACTGGATCTCGACCATGGTGCGGAAGAGCGCCTGCTTGCCGGGGAAATAGGCGTAGAGCGTCGCCTTGGAGACGCCGGCCTGGCGGGCCACCGCATCCATGCTGATCGCGGCATAACCCTGGGCGAGGAAGAGCTCCGCCGCCGCGTCGAGGATGGCGCGGAGCTTCGGGTTGCTGCGGGGCTCTCGGTCGAGATGGGCGGCCGACATCGGGTCATATGAACCCTTGGCGAGGCCGGGCGCAAGCTGGACTGAACGGTTCAGTTTTGCCTTGACCCGGTGCTTGCGGCGGCGCACCGTCGGATTGAACTGAACGGTTCAGTCGAGATGAATGCCAAGACCCCCCATCCGCCTGCCTCCCTCCTCGAGACGCCCGCGGAGCCGCCGAAGCGGCGCGGGCGCCTCCGGCGGCTGCGGCCGCTGATCCTGCTGCTGGCGCTGGGGGCGGCCGGGATCGGCGGCACCTGGTGGTGGCGCGTCGGAAGCTTCCTCGAGAGCACCGACAATGCCTACCTCGCCGGCGACATCGCCCCGCTCGCGTCGCGCATCGAGGGCGACGTGGCGGAGATCCTGGTCGCCGACAACCAGCCGGTCCGCCAGGGCCAGCCGCTGATCCGGCTGGAGCGGCAGGACTGGGCGGCGCGGCGCGACGGAGCGGCGGCGAGCCTCGCCGCGGCGGAGGCGACGGAGGCGACGCTGAAGGCGCAGCGCACCCAGCAGCTCGCCACCATCGCCGGCGCCGAGGCGGCGATCCGCCAGGCGGAGGCGGAGCGGGTGCGGGCGACGCAGGAGGCGCAGCGCTACGAGACGCTGGCAACGGGCGGCGTCGGCGCGCGGCAGGCGGCGGAGCGGACGCTGGCCGACCAGCGCAAGGCCGAGGCAGCGCTGGCGGCGGCGACCGCCAACCTCGCCGCGGCACGGGCGGCGCTGCCGGTGCTCGACGCCCAGGCGGCGGGGGCGGAGGCGCAGGTGGGCGTCGCGCGCTCGGCGCTGGCGCTGGCGGAGAGCAATCTTGCCTACACCACCATCCGCGCGCCCTTCGACGGCGTGGCCGGCAACCGGGCGGCGCAGATCGGCCAGCATGTGCGGCCGGGCCAGGCGCTGATCGCCGTCGCGCCGCCGCCGGAGCGGCAATGGGTCCTCGCCAATTTCAAGGAGACGCAGCTGGCGCGGATGCGGGAAGGCCAGCCGGCCAGCATCACCCTCGATGTCAGCGGCGCGGTGCTGCGTGGGCGCGTCGCCTCGCTCTCGCCGGCGACTGGCTCGCTCTTCAGCCTGCTGCCGCCGGAGAATGCGACGGGCAACTTCACCCGCATCGTCCAGCGCGTGCCGGTGAAGATTCTCCTCGACGAGCCGGAGGCGGCGGCGGGGCTGCTGCGGCCGGGCCTCTCGGCCGTCGCCGAGGTGGATACGCGGGACGACCCGGCGGCGCCGCGCGGCGTGCTGGCGATGCTCGGGCTGGGCCAAGGGCTTGGGCAATGAGCGCGAGCCTCGCCGCGGCGCCGGCCCTCCCGGCCGCGGGCGGGGTGCGGCGGCTGGTCGGCTTCGGCGCCATGGTGGTCGGAATGTTCATGGCGATCCTCGACATCCAGATCGTCTCCGCCTCCATCGCCGACATCCAGGCGGGGCTGGCGGCGAGCCCGGACGAGGCGAGCTGGGTGCAGACCAGCTACCTGATCGCGGAGATCGTCATGATCCCGCTTTCGGGCTTCCTGTCGCGGCTGCTCTCGACGCGGGTGCTGTTCACCCTCTCGGCGGCCGGCTTCACTGTCTTCTCGCTGGCCTGCGCCTTCGCCACCTCGCTGCCGATGATGGTGGCGGCGCGGGCGATGCAGGGCTTCCTCGGCGGGGCGATGATCCCGACCGTCTTCGCCACCTCCTTCCTGCTCTTCCCTGGCAAGGCCCGGGTGACGGCGACGGTGCTGATCGGGCTGACGGCGACGCTCGCGCCGACCGTTGGGCCGACGGTCGGCGGGCTGCTGACCGAGGCGCTGTCCTGGCACTGGCTCTTCCTCATCAACGTGCCGATCGGCGCGGCGATCGCGCTGACGGTTTGGCTGACGATCGACATCGACCGGCCGGAGCGCGGGCTGCTCGGGCGCTTCGACATGCCGGGCCTGGTGCTGATGGCGGTCTTCCTCGGCAGCCTCGACTACGTGTTGGAGGAGGGCGCGCGCTGGCAGTGGCTGGAGGACCGGACCATCGCCGGCTTCGCGGTGGTGGCGGCGCTGGCGGGGGGCGGCTTCCTCTGGCGGGTGCTGACGGCGGCGGAGCCGATCGTCGACCTGCGCGCCTACCGGGACCGGAACTTCGCCATCGGCGCCCTCTTCGCCTTCATCCTCGGCATCGGGCTCTACGGCTCGGTCTATCTCATCCCGCTCTTCCTCGGGCGGGTGCGGGGCTATGACAGCCTGCAGATCGGCGAGACGATGTTCGTGACGGGGCTTGGGATGTTCCTGGCCTCGCCGCTGGTGGGGCGGCTGTCGGGCAAGCTCGACCTGCGGGTGCTGGTGGCGGTCGGGCTGGCGGTGACGGGCATCGCGCTCTGGCTGACGGCGCGGCTGACCAGCCAGGCGGCGATGCCGCAGCTCTGGTTCCCGCTGCTGCTGCGCGGCGTGGGGATGATGTTCGTTATGATCCCGACGACGACCGTCGCGCTCGGCACGCTGCCCCCGCCGCGCATCAAGAACGCCTCCGGCCTCTACAACCTGATGCGGAACCTGGGCGGCGCCTTCGGCCTCGCCATGATCAACACGCTGGTGATGGACCGCAGCGCGGCGCATCGGCGGCACCTGGCGGAGGGCGTGGGCTGGGGACGGCCCTATGCCACGGCGGCGGTGGAGCGCATGCAGGATGCGCTGGCGGCGCGGCTGGCGCAGCCGGAGGGGGCGGAGCTCGCGGCGCTGCGGCGCCTCTCCGACATGGTGCAGCGGGAGGCGCTGGTGCTGGCCTACAACGACGTGCTGCTGGCGATGGCGGCGCTGTTCCTGCTGGCGGCGCCGCTGGTCTTCCTGCTGGCGAAGCCGCGCGGGATGGCGGGGCCGGCGCACTAGGCAGGCCGGCGCGTGAGGCCGGGCGGCCCGGCTTCGGCGCGCTCGACGAAGCGGGACGACGGGGACGCCTTCGTGCTCGCCGTGCCGTTCGGGCGGCCAATGGCTGCCGTGCCGCGGCTCCCGCCTTGGGTACGGCTTCGAACATACCGGGCATGATGCGGTCCGCTGCGCTGCCCGGGCTCCCCGGCCAGCACCGCCGCGTCCGTGCATCGCGCGATCCCGTGGACGCCAATGCTGGCGAGCGGGATGCCGGTGGAGGAGGACACGGTCACGCTGCGCCATCCGGCGGCGCCGTGTCGAAGCGGGCTTCGGGTGGCGGTCCATCGCCCGCGCCTCCTCCGGCATTAGATCCACGGGCGTTTGGATCCGGGGCGTCTCAGGTTGCGTTGCTGTCCCGATGGCGGGCGAAGATGACGATCCCAGGGTAGCCTACGCCGCCGATCGCACGGTTCTGGCAGCTGAGCGCACCTATGCGGCCTGGGTTCGGACCGGCCTGGTGGCCCTTGTCGCCGGCGTGGGGGCCAAGACCTCGCTGGGCGGCGTGCTGCCCGACTGGGCCATCCTGTTCAACGCCACCCTTCTGGTTTTCTTCTCCGCCTTCTGCTTCGCGGTCGCGGTCTGGCGGGAGATTCGTCCCGGCCATGATTCCCTGAAGCGTTCCGACGTCTGGCGCATCCCCCGCGCGTTGCTGCTGGTGGTCAATGGCGGGCTGCTGCTGGTGGCGCTCGGGGCCGTGCTTGGCATCTGGTTCGGCCGGACCGGCGGCAGTTGACCCGCAAGCCTCCCTCCCGCTGGCCGCGACGGCGTCCTGCCCCATTCTTCACTGATTCGAGAACCCACCCATGAGGCTTCCTTACCGCCCGCTCGTGGCGCTGTGCGTGCTTGGAGCGACACCAGCCTTCGCGGCGGCAGGGGGCGAGCACGCGGCATCCTCCGAGGTGCTCTTCCTGGTGCAGATCATCTGCCTCCTCGTCGTCGGGCGCCTGCTGGGCGAGGTGATGCAGCGCATCGGCCAGCCCGGCGTCGTCGGGCAGCTTCTCGCCGGCATGCTCCTCGGCCCGTCCTTCTTCGGGGCGGTTTGGCCGGCCGGGCAGCATGCGATCTTCCCGCCCGGCGAGGGGCAGAAGGCCATGCTCGACGCGGTTGCGCAGATCGGCGTCCTGCTGCTGCTCCTGCTCACCGGCATGGAGACGGATCTCGGCCTGGTCCGGCGGGTGCGGCGGGCGGCCCTGAGCGTCTCGGTGGCCGGCGTCGCCGTCCCCTTCGCCTGCGGCTTCGCCCTCGGCCAGGTCCTGCCCGAAGCCATGCTGCCGCATCCCGAACTGCGCATGATCACGTCGCTGTTCCTCGGCACCGCCCTCTCGATCTCGTCGGTCAAGATCGTGGCCATGGTGGTGCGGGAGATGGGCTTCCTGCGGCGCAATGTGGGCCAAGTCATCGTGGCTTCGGCCATCATCGACGACACCATCGGCTGGGTGATCATCGCCATCACCTTCAGCCTCGCCCTCAACGGCGCCTTCGACGTCTGGTCCCTGGGGAAGAGCCTGCTCGGGACGGCGCTGTTCCTCGGCCTGAGCTTCACGCTCGGCCGGCGCGTCGTGTTCCTGCTGATCCGCTGGGCCAATGACGAGCTGGTCAGCGAGGCCGCGGTCATCACCACCATCCTCGTCGTCATGGGGGCCATGGCCCTGGCGACCCAGGCCATCGGCGTCCACACAGTGCTGGGCGCCTTCGTCGCCGGCATCCTGGTCGGCCAGTCGCCCATCCTCACGCGCCAGATCGACCAGCAGCTCCGCGGCCTGGTGACGGCGCTTTTCGCGCCGGTCTTCTTCGGACTGGCGGGCCTCAGCGCCGACCTGACCATCCTGAGCGACCCGCATCTGCTGGGCCTGACCATCGGGCTGATCGCGATCGCCAGCCTCGGCAAGTTCGCCGGCGCCTTCATCGGCGGAACGTTGGGGGGACTGCGCCGTGCCGAGTGCATGGCGCTGGCCTGCGGCATGAACGCCCGCGGGTCCACGGAGGTGATCGTGGCCACGATCGGCCTGTCGATCGGCGCCCTCAGCCAGAACCTGTTCACCATGATCGTCGCCATGGCCATCCTGACCACGCTGGCCATGCCGCCGATGCTGCGCTGGGCCTTGGGGCGCCTTCCGCTCGACGAGGCGGAGCGGAAGCGGCTGGAGCGGGAGGCCTTCGAGGAACGCGGGTTCGTGCCGAACCTGGAGCGCCTGCTCGTCGTTGCCGACGAAAGCGCCGAGGGCCGCTTCGCCTCGCGCCTGGCCGGCCTGGTGGCCGGCATGCGCGGGATGGCCGCGACGGTCATCCGGCTCGACGGCAAGCCGAGGCTGGCCCAGGCCGCCCGGCAGCCGGGTGCGCTGGAGGCCGTGGTGGCAGGGACCGCCAGGGCAGTCCAGGAGCGCGTGGTGACGCCGGATGAGGACGTGCCGGATGCGGTCGAGGTCATCGAGCGCCATTCGGCCTTGCCGATGGAGCAGGCGGTCTCGGTGGAGGCCGGAAAGGGCTACGACCTTCTCATGGTCGGCATGGAATCCCAGCGGCAAGCCATCGACGGCCCCGGCGGGAGCCTCGCCAAGGTCATGGACGCTTTCGAGGGCCCCCTCGCGGTTGTGGTGCCGAAGGGCGAGCACCTCGGCAATCCCGAAGCTGCCCCGCTGAGCATCCTCGTCGCCGTCAACGGGACGGCGGTGTCACGCCGCGGCGCCGAGGTCGCGCTGAACCTGGCCCGGGCGAGCGGCGCCCCGGTGACCGCGCTGCTGGTCTCGAATGCCGGCGACACCTCGCGGCGCCGCCGGCGCCTGACGGGCGGTCTGAGGCGGAGGGACGAAGCCGTGCTGCGCGACGTGGTCGACACCGCCGAGCGGGTCGGCGTGCCGGTCCGCACCGCGGTGCGGATCAGGATGGCCACGGAGGATGCGATCCTGCGCCAGGTCCGCCTCGGCAAGCACAACCTGATCGTCGTGGGCGTGGCTCGGCGCCCGGGCGAAGGCCTGGCCTTCGGCGAGGTGGCCGATGCCCTGCTCGACACGTCGGACCGGTCGCTGCTGTTCCTCGCCAGCTGACCGCCGCCTGCCGGAAGCCTTGGCCCTCAGGCCGCCGGCGACCACCCGGGACGGATGGCGGGCACGCCTTCCGGGCGGGCGACGTTCGCCGCTTGACCCATCGCCCTCCGAGGCATAGCGTTTGGACATGTCCCGGCAACCCGGTCTGCGCGCCATCCCCCGTCCACCGCAGGACTTCACGGACCGCGCCTACTGGGCCGGGACCATCAAGATGGCGCTCAGCCGCTTCTTCGTCCTGCAGGTGCTGCATGACGGCCCGGCCCATGGCTATGACATCGCCCGCGCGGTGGAGCGGACCACCAATGGCTGCTGCTCGCCCTCCGAGGGCGCGCTCTACCCGACGCTGCGCGAGTTCGAGCAGGGCGGCTACGTGACCTCGGCCACGGAGGTCGTCTCGGGCCGCGAGCGCCGCGTCTACACGCTGACCGACAAGGGCCGGGACGCTTTCCGGGTGGGCCTCGGCGCATGGGTGGACGCCACGGCCAGGCTGGCCGAAACCGGCCGTGCCGCCAGGGCCCGCAGCCAGGCCGGGGACCGGTGCGGATGCTGAGGCCCATTTGCCGTGATGCATCGCCCATCGAGGCATAATGGAGGAGGAACCGGGATGAGCTCCTGCTGCGCCGCCAGGCGGCACCTTGAGGATGCGGAGGCCGTCCGCCAGGGCGCCTCCTTGCTCCCCATCGCCGTCGTCGGCGGCGGCCCGGTCGGCCTCGCCGCGGCGGCGCACCTGCTCGAGCGAGGCCTGGAGCCGATCGTCCTCGAGGCCGGCCCGACCGTCAGCACCGCAGCGCTCGCCTGGGGCCATGTCCGCATGTTCTCGTCCTGGCGCTACAACCTCGACCGGGCCGCGCGCAGCCTGCTTGAGCGCCACGGCTGGACGGCGCCGGGGGCGGAGGAATTCCCGAGCGGCCGCGAGCTCGTCGGGCGCTACCTGGAGCCGCTGGCCGCGCTTCCCGAACTCGCCGGCCGCCTGCGCCTGGGCACCCGCGTCACCGGCATCGCCCGCCTCGGCGCGGGCAAGCTCCGCGATGCCGGGCGCGAGGCGCAGCCCTTCGAGCTGCGGTTCGAGGATTCGGAGGGGCGCCAGGGGCGCATCCTGGCGCGCGCGGTCATCGTCGCGTCGGGCAGCTGGGGCAACCCGAGCCCGGCCGGATCATCCGGCCTGCCCGCCATGGGCGAGCGGGAAGCGGCCGACCGGATCCGGTACGGCATGCCCGACATCCTCGGCGCCGACCATGGCCGCTACGGCCGGCGGCGGACCCTGGTGGTCGGTTCCGGTCATTCGGCCATCGGCACCCTGCTCGACCTCGGCGAGCTTGCCCGCCGGGTTCCGGGCACGGCAGTATTTTGGGCGGCGCGCAGCGCCGACCTGACGCGGGCCTATGGCGGCGGCGCCGCCGACCAGCTGCCCGAGCGCGGGGCGCTGGGCCAGCGGCTCCGCCGTCTTGTCGAGACCGGCGCCGTCGAGCTGCTTGCCCCCTTCTCCGTCGACGAGATCCGCCGCGGGAATGGCGGCTCCCTGACGGTGCGGAGCATCGAGGGCCGCGCCGTGGAGGTGGACGAGCTGGTGGTGGCGACGGGCCTGCGACCCGAGCTCGGCATCCTGCGCGAGGCTCGCCTCGACCTCGACCCGGCGCTCGAATGCCCGCGGATGCTGGCGCCGCTGATCGACCCGAACCTGCATTCCTGCGGCACCGTGCGCCCGCATGGCGCGGAGGCGCTGGCGCAGCCCGATGCGGGGCTCTTCATGGCGGGCATGGCCTCCTACGGCCGGGCGCCGACCTTCCTGCTGGCCACCGGCTACGAGCAGGTGCGCTCCATCGCGGCGCTGCTCGCGGGCGACGTCGAGGCGGCGCGCCGGGTCGAGCTCGACCTGCCGCAGACCGGCGTCTGCAACTCCGAGCGGAGGCTCCCGGGCGCGGGGGCCGGGCCCTCCTGCTGCACGCCGGCGACGCCCGAGGGCGGCAACCGCGAGCCCGGGCCGGCCGAGGACCTGCCGTGCTGCGGCAGCGCGGCCCGGCGCGACATGGCCCAGCTCGGGCCGGTCGGATGAGCCAGGCCGCCCCGGCCGGAGGCACCTCCTCCCTGGATCCGGCCACGAGCCGCCCGCGGCTGGTGGTCGTGTCGGCGGTGGGAGTGGCCCAGATCCTCGCCTGGGGCTCGTCCTACTACCTGCTCACCGTCCTGGCCGGGCCGGTCGCTGCGGATACCGGCTGGCCGCTGGGCTGGGTCGTCGGCGCGCTGTCCGTTGGCCTGCTGGTGTCCGGCCTCGTCTCGCCGCGCGTCGGGCACATCATCGAACGGCATGGCGGCCGCCCGGTGCTGACCACGAGCGCCGTGCTGCTCGCCTTCGGCCTGCTCGCCCTCGCCCTCGCGCCGAGCCTGCCGTTCTTCGTCGCTGCCTGGGTGGTCATCGGCTTCGGCATGGGGGCGGGGCTCTACGACCCGGCCTTCTCCGCGCTCGGGCGGCTGTATGGCGAGACGGCGCGCGCCTCCATCACGCATGTGACCCTGTTCGGCGGCTTCGCCAGCACGGTGTGCTGGCCGTTCACCGCCTACCTCGCCACGCATCTGGGCTGGCGCGGCACCTGCGGGGTCTATGCGGCCATCCACCTCGCCGTCGTGCTGCCCCTGTACCTCCTCGCCCTGCCGAGGGAGGCGGAGCGGCCGCCGAAGCCCGCCCTGGCGGACGCGCCGCGGCCCGGCCAGGTGCGGCCGGACCAGCGGCTTGCCTTCGCCCTGCTCGCGGCGGGCTTCACCCTGGCCTACCTCGTCATGACGGTCCTCGCCGTCCACCTCCTGACGCTGCTCCAGGCGCAGGGCCTCGCGCTGGCCGCCGCGGTGGGACTCGGCGCCCTCATCGGCCCGTCGCAGGTCGGGGGGCGGATCCTCGAGATGATGGTGGGGAAGAGCCGGCACCCGATCTGGAGCCTGCTGGCTTCCTCCACCCTGGTCGCGGTCGGCCTTGGCCTGCTCGTCGTCGCGCCAGGCTTCGCCGCCGCCTGCATCGTCCTGTACGGCATGGGCAGCGGCATCCGCTCCATCGCGCGCGGGACCGTGCCGCTCGCGCTGTTCGGCCGGGAGGGCTACGCGATCCTCATGGGCCGCCTCGCCATGCCGTCGATCCTCGCCACGGCGGCGGCGCCGATGGTTGGCGCCTGGCTTCTGGACTGGGGCGGGCCGACGGGGACGCTGGCCGCACTGTTCGGAGCCTCCGTCCTGAACTTGGCGCTCGTGGTGCCCCTGGTGCCGATGGCGCTCCGGAAACAGGGGACGGGCAGCTGACCTGACGGGGATGATGCTTCCCGGGAAGCATCCCCGGCCGCCCCATCGGCCATCATTGGGAGCAATGCTGCGCCTTGCCGGGGCGCCAGGGCGTCACCGGCCCGGCGAGCGTGGCCACCGCGACCGGGCGACGGCCGGGTCGGCGCCCAGCTAGGCCGGACCGGGACGACCATCGCCGGGCGCCCTGTCGCAACGCGAGGAAACGACCTACCGCGATGGAGGCTGGAGACGATCGCCGCAGGACGGCTTCGTCCGGAGGCGTGAAGCTGCTCTGGAAACGCAGCCTAGCAGCCTGTCGGGTTTGGGTTTGCTGGCGACGGGTCCGTTGGATTGTGGAT
>NZ_JCACHU010000020.1:0-10500 GCF_059504005.1 Belnapia sp.
CAGGGAGAGCAGTGCACCTTCACAAGGCACACATACGAACACCGTCGAACGCGCCGCCCGACCCGTGGCGCTCAGCCGAAAGAATGCGCTGTTCGCGGGCAGCGACGAGGGCGCTGAGAACTGGGCCGCCGTCGCGTCGCTGATCGAGACGTGCAAGATCAACAGCGTCGATCCGCAGCGCTACCTCGCCGACCTCCTGACCCGCCTCGTGAATGGCTGGCCACAGGCACGCCTCGACGAGATGATGCCATGGCACTGGGCCAAACCCACCGCCGCCTGACCGTCAACACCAAAGGCCAAGGGCCGCAGAGCTCCGCTTACGTTAACGCGTTGGAGCTTCTTAGCTTTCCAAGCCGAGGCAGCCATGCGTGAAGCCAGATCCCGCCGCTATCCGACCGACCTATCCGACGCCGAATGGGCGGCCCTTGAGCCGCTGCTTCCGCCACCGGCGACGACCGGAAGGCCGCTCAAGTGGCCCCGGCGCCTGATGGCCGAGGCGATCTTCTACCTCGTTCGCTCCGGCTGCGCCTGGCGCATGCTGCCCACCTCGTTCCCGCCGTGGCAGACGGTGTTCGCGCACTTCCGGCGTTGGCGGCTCGACGGCACGCTGCGGCATGCCCACGACCGGCTTCGTGATCTCGCACGTCAAGCTGAGAGACGACAGCCCGAGCCGTCGGCTGCCATCATCGACAGCCAGACCGTGCGGGCCACCGGCGTCGGCGGCCCGGCGCGCGGCTATGACGCCGCGAAGCGGACTTTCGGCCGGAAGCGGCACATTCCTGTGGATGCGGCCGGCCTCGTCCTTCTCGCCCACGTCCACGCCGCCGACCTGCACGACCGGCTCGGAGCGCAACTCCTCGTCGGGCGTGCAGGCGATGGCGAACTGCTACGTCTGGAACTGGTGTGGGCCGACGGCGCCTACGCCGGGACTTTCGCACGCTGGCTGCAGGCCGAGCGCGGCTGGCGTGTCGAGGTGCCGAAGCACCGCGACCGGCACCTGTGGCGTTACGGGCTGGAAGAGAAGCCCAAGGGCTTCCAGGTCATTCCGCGACGCTGGGTCGTGGAGAGGACCTTCGCCTGGCTGTTGCGCTCGCGCCGTCTCGCCCGTGACTACGAGCGCCTGCCGGAGACAGGCCAAGCCATGATCCACGCCGCAATGTCGCGCCTCATGCTCCGCCGCATCGCCGCATGATCCGCCTTTCCAGACACTCAGTTAGGCCACTTCAGCCAGAACCCATGGATCCCCGCTCGGGATGAAACCATTTGCGGCCTAAATAGGCAGTGGTCTGTTCTGGAAGACGCTCTTCAATTCCCCGGCCAGCGAGATGTCATCAATGATTTCTCCCACGGCCAGGACACGATTGACCTGACCGGCTACCATAACCGGTTTTTCCCCGCCACAGGGGCAGGCTACCAGCATCTTCCTTGGCACGCAGGGCTTCGAAGCCACCTTTGGCGTCCAGTTGCGCTACGACATCGCCGACGGCAACACCGTGGTGCAGATCAGTGTGCTTTTTGGCTGTCGCAATGCCGATGACCCGCCCACCGTGCCAACTGGCCCGACCGCGAAAATCGAACTTTTGGGCATCCACCATCTGATGGCGGATGACTTCATTTTGCCGCCCGCCACTGGCGATTACGTGCTGCAAGGCTGACCCCGGCTGCCGCTGGCGGGACGTGCTAGGTCCGAACCTCCCCGAGGTCAGCGCTTGGCCATCTCGGCAACCGCGGCATCGGATCACACTATCCGATGAGACTTGATGGCCAGCAAGGAACGGGCGCCTCGGCTGTCCTTGGGGTCGAGGCTGAGTTCCTCTCCAGCGGCAGCTGCGCGCCAAAGTGTGCCATCTTGAATAGCGGACGGGTTTCCTGCAGCCGCTGCGCCCGGCACCGTCCGGGCCCTCGGGCGGGCGTGAGTACCGAAGGTGATGGCCGGTGGCGACAGACGGATATACGCCGCCGGTACAACATAGCCCGTGTTACAGGCTAGCGCGGCCGGTCAGTAAAAGGTGGAAGGGAACCAAACTCCGCTCGGCTCCCTGTATTCTCCCATTGCCATCAGCGTCATCGGCTTCACAACCCGGATGCCCTGTTGAAGGCACCAGCGGAATAGGTTGGCCTGCCTCACCGGTAGTAGGAAGGAGATCGGCTCGGGGCTCCCCGCCGCCCCTGCAATAAGCGCCTGCATGTCGCCCTCGGTCTCGGCGACACCGTGATTCATCGGCCAGAATGTGGGCGCAGTCGCATAGCCGGTGATCCGGCCGCCACGTTCCACTACGAGCGGCTCGAACGTGTTCAGGGCATCCCGGAGTTCGGCGCTGCGCTCTACGCCGTGGATTCCGGCACACAGCCGCGTAGTGGTGCCGATATCGTCGGAGACGAGCGGGCGGACGGTGAAGCCGGGCCTCGGTCCGCTCCGAGGCGTGCCGCGCATCAACAGCAGGGGCTCCTTCACCTCAAAGCCAAGCGAAGTATAAAGGGCGATTGAGCGGGTGTTGAACGCTTCCTGCACGAGGCGCACCCCAACCGCCCCTCCGACGCGGTCGAGCACGGCTTCCATGAGTTGCCGCCCGATGCCGCCGCCCTGGTGGGCCGGATCGACCGCCATCGGTCCCACGGCCCGGATCGCGTCGCGTTCCGTCACGAAGCCTGTGCCGACCACCCGCCCGCCCTCCTCAGCGACCACCCCGAAGATGGAGCGATGGGCGATGAACGTGGCCGCAAACTGTGTCGGGATATCGACGGACGGGAAGTCTTGTGGGAAGCCGTGCGCGTCGGCGATGCCGTTGAAGGCATCGTAGATGAGTCGGCCGCACGCTTGCGCATCGTCGGTCACGACGGGGCGGATATTTGTCCTCATTCCTACTTACCTCCGGTCGTGGCGGTGGCGTAGCTACGGTCCAGCGCGCTCCCGCCCAAGGCGGACCTCGTAGCTGCCAACGTGGCAGCGCGCGAGCCTCAGAAGCGGCGTCGGCATGTCCATCCGTTCCGCCTGCGACACCATGTCGCCCTGCACGTGCTCGCCCTCGGTGGGGCCCCCGCCCTCGATATCGCGCAGCATCGACGCGGTGAGCGAGGAGCCCTCCCTGAGCATGCCCAAGGCGATCTCGACGAAGGCTGGATGTGGCTCGTGCCCCGCCGCTTCGGCCACCGCTCAGCACACGGAGAATAACGACGGGATCGCCCCCCACCCGCCGGGCGCGGCAAGGATGTCGCCAACGCTCGCTGATGACGGGGAGGATGACGGTCCCAGATCTGACCGTGGGCGCGAGGTCACCGACCGCAGTGCTGAACGAGTACGCCTGCGCCGCGAGAAGGATGAGGTCAAAGGACCCGGCCAGCGCCTCAGCCAGGATGGTGCGGGGCCGCAGGTCGGCGTTCCCGCACAGGCTGTCGATACGCAGTCCGTGCCGCGCGATTTGCTCAGCCCGGCTAGAGCAAACGAGGAAGGTCACGTCGCGTCCTACCTCCACCAGTCAGCCGCCAAAGTAGCCGCCCAGCGCCCCGGCTCCGACCACCAAAATGCGCATGACACCCTCCCACCGAGCAGACCGACGGGCCTTGGACGCCCGTAGATCGTAAACATGGCGGGCTGGTCCTGGCTACGACTTCGAGGTCCTGCGCCGCCACATCCGTCTGATGCAGCCATCCGGGAGGCCGTCTGGCCCGGTAATGACGTGCATGGCCAGATCTCCGGGTCCTACTGGCCGGGCAGGAGGCCGATGCAAGCTGAAACCCATGTGATTACCTTTGTCGCCCAGCCCGAGCCCATCGAGAATGACGGTAAGCGATACGCTGCTCTGGTCATCGACATGCAGAACGATTTCGGTGCCCGCGACGGCATGTTCAACTGGACGCACATCCCCATCGCACATGCTGATGAACGCCAACGAGGCGGCGCCCGATGGGACAACGCCGTGCCCGGAGATTCGGTGAAATCGATGATCTGGCTGGCAAGGAAGCTCGTGGCGTTCCGCCTAGCACTCGAAGCGAGTGACCTGATCATGACCGGCTCGATCAGCCGAATGTTCCTGCTTGCGCGAGGAGATCGCGCCCGGGCAGAGTTCGAGGGGCTAGGGGCGGTGGAGGTGGGCATCGCGGCGTAGACGCCGCGGCCGGGGAGCGGTCTCAGAACAAGTCAGGTAGGGAGAGGGCCATGGCGGACCACGAGGTACTCGAACTTGGTGATTTCGTCCTGCAATCCGGGGCGACGCTGCGCGGCGCCAAGCTCGCGTACAAGACCTACGGGCGGCTCAACGCGGCGAAGGACAACGCGATCGTCTACCCGACCTGGTACTCCGGGCAACACACCGAGAATGAATGGTTGATCAGCCCCGGGATGGCGCTCGACCCGGAGAAGTACTTCATCATCGTTCCGAATATGTTTGGCAACGGCCTGTCCTCCTCGCCTAGCAACACATCCCCACCCTGGGACCGTGCGCGCTTCCCGGGCGTGACGGTCCATGACAACGTGGCTTGTCAGCATCGGCTAGTGACTGAAAAATTCGGCATCGTGCGGCTGCGGCTAGTGGTCGGCTGGTCGATGGGCGCGCAGCAGACCTTCGAGTGGGGCGCGGCCTACCCGCAGATGGTTGAGCGAATCGCCCCTTTCTGCGGCTCAGCACGAACCTCGCGGCACAACTTCGTCTTTCTTGAGGGCGTGAAGGCAGCACTGACCGCCGATGATGCCTTCCAGGGCGGCTGGTACGAGCGACAGCCCACGAAGGGGCTGCGGGCGATGGCCCGGGTCTACGCGGGCTGGGGCTTCTCGCAGGCATTCTACCGCGGGCGCCTCGACACCGAGAGCATGGGCTTCGCCTCTCTCGAAGATTTCCTCGTTGGGTTCTGGGAGGGGCTGTTCCTGCCCAGGGACGCCAATAACCTGCTGGCGATGCTGTGGACGTGGCAGCACGCGGACATCTCGAGCAACCGGACCTACAGTGGAGACTTCGATAAGGCTCTTGGCGCCATCACGGCCAAAGCGCTGGTTATGCCCGGGCAGACGGACCTCTACTTCCCGCCCGAGGACAGCGAGTACGAGGTCGCGCACATGCCAAACGCGGAGTTGCGCCCCATTCCTTCCATTTGGGGCCATTGCGCTGGAGGCCCAGGGCTGAACCCGGCGGATGTGCGGTTCATCGACGAGGCCCTAAAAGGACTGCTGCGGTCCTAGCCAGCCCGGCTTGTCCACACTTCGCGTTTGCTGAGTGCAGCGATCCGGATCTAGATCGCCTGGGCGATGATCTCCGTCGGCGAGATCACCCCGCGCCCGAGATTGTCCATCATGTTGGCGACCTTCTGCGGCGCGGTCGCCCGCTTTATTGATCCGGCCTGGGTGATCTTGGATTAGGCGGCGTAGCGGAAGGTCTTGTGCCCGAAGAAGCTGCGGACGCGGTCGGGCAGCTTCGACAGCCGGCGCCTGTGGCCGAGAACGGCGTGCTGGAGCCCTGCCTTGCTGCGCGCCGGCGCCTTGCCGGTGGCCGCCCGCTTCAGGTCGCCGTTGAGCCCCTCGTCCGGGTTCAACTCGGGGCTGTAGCCGGGGAGGTAGAAAACCTCAATCTCGGCGTCGCGCCCGGCCAGCCAGTCGCGGACCTTGGCCGAGCGGTGAACCGGCAGGCGGTCGAGGATGGGGAAGACCTTCCGACCGACGTCACGGACCAGGCGAGTGAGGCAGCAGAGCAGGTCCGGCGCCTTGATGCCGCCGTCCAGCACCATCCAGCGCAGCTCGCCCTTGTTGGTCACCGCGGAGATCAGACCGAGGTTGGCCCGCTTGTGGTTGACCCGCACCTCCGGTGTACGACCCTGGGGCGCATAGCCGCGTCCGCGCACGTCGTCGGAACGCACGCCGGTCTCGTCACCCCAGACGATGGCGCCGCCCTCCGCCCTCGCCCGGGCCGCGATCGCCGGGTAGTCCCGCCGCAGCCAGCGCCGCACCGCGGCCGGGTCCTGCTCGTAGGCCCGCCGCAGCGGCTTCGGCGCGGTGAAGCCCCAGCGGGCCAAGTAGGTGCCCATGGTCCGCACTGCCAGCCGCACCCCGAAGCGCTGCCAGATCAGCTCGCCCACTGCCGCCCGGCTCCAGAGCGCAAACGGCAGATCCAGTTTGTCAGGCGTGTGCCGCCGGATCAGCCCGCGGGTCTCTGCTTCCTGCCCGGCATCAAGGAAGCGGCCATACCCTGGCTCGGGCCCGCGCGGACCAGTCTTCAACCCGGCCGCGCCCCGCTCGGCGTAGCGCTTACAGATATCGAACACCCCGGTCTGGGTCAGCCCAACCTGCGCCGCAATCGCACCGTAGGTCAGGCCGGCTTGGCGCAGGCCAATCACCTGTCGCCGTCGTTCCTCTTGCGCTGCCGCCGGCAGCTTGCGCATGTCCACATGCTTCATAACCCCCAACCTGGGCAGATCCTACTTGCCTTCAAGACCGCCCAGGCCGGATCAATAGGATGTGCAGGCCGAGTGGTGGCAGCCCACCACCCTGCGCTGCTTGGGCGCGCCGCAATACGCTTGGCTCAACAGCATCGCGGCAGAGACATTGCCGTCGCAGAGCACAGTTGCCTCGCCCCGTAGTCGCGCAGCGCGGCCGCGAGCGCCACGACGGGCAGCTTATTCCCATCGGTCCGCGCGCTAACCAGTGCGGTTATGGGGAACCATCGGTCGCTGGGGTCATCGAGTGCGGAAGGCGCGAGGTATAGCATCGTGCCAGTCTCGCTACAGCCGAGGGCGCCGCCGGAAGGGAGCCTAGCCGCGGCCGCGACGGGCAGCATCCTGTTCGCTGGTTAGCCTGACCGCGATTACCGCCCCAGGATGGTCTGGTCTGATGGCGCCTGCCGCACCCGGAACTCCGCAGCGCAATTCGGCCTGACCGCAGCGTTGGGAAGACGATCCGGCGGCTCGTCCCCGTGCTGCTGCTCACGGCCCGGCTCGCGCCGGGCTCGTGCCTTCGCCGGGCTCGCGGATGTTCCGGCAGGTTCAGGCCATTGCCAGGACGGCGGTCTTCCCTGAGGCCGCCACGCGGACGGTCACGTTGGGCTGCTGCTTCTTCATGATGATTAGTGTCGCTTCGTTTGCGGCGTCGGCGTCCTCGCGGTTCTCGAAGAACAGGATAGACGCTCCGCGTGTGAGGTCATCCGCGGAGCGCAGCCAATAGCCGCCACGGAAGCCGGGGACCTTCTGTGCCGCGGCCAGCATCTCCTCGACAACCGGACGATGGGCTGCCACGGAGGCTAAGTTCTGCGCCTTCCGCATCAGGCAGTAGAGGGATTGGCCTTGGCTGCCGCTCTGCGGTGCGACGATGGCGTGCGGCCCGACTTCGCCATGAAAGCGCTCGGTCGGCTCCGCGAAGCCCGCGAGGTTGCCGCTTACCCAGTCGCGGATTCTCCCCCGGCTGTTCGCCAGTGCGTCAGCGTTCTCCCAGATGGTAAGGGCGACGATATCGCCCTGCTCGCTGGCAAATGCCGCGTATCCAAGGAAGCCCGCCTGGCCTTTCAGCATCGGGACGAAGCCCTGCTGGACCTTCGGCGCCGCCTCGCCGATCTTTCCGGCCATGCCTGCGTAGCGGCTGATGTTGATGTACATGTCGCCTCTCCCTGCCCTGGTGAAGGGGCAAGGGATGCTGCTCCCCAGGGATCGCATGGGTCAACGATGATGGGAGTGGCGAAGGTCTGCGGGCCGGGAGCACTGTCTGCAGCGTGGATGGGAGCATTGCCCGCGTCGATCTCCACGATGTCGTGGACGAGCAGAAATTTCACCACATGCCCGCCGTCGACAGCCACCTCGGCATGCTTCGACAAGACAATGGCGAACATGGCCGAGTGCCAGGAATGCTCCGCGCTGTTCTCGCGGCGGCTACGGTTCACGATCGGCGACTGGCGGAGGGGACCGCCGCGGGCCTTGTGTTCCACTGCCGGGACGGGACAATGGTCGCCTCCTTCGCACTCAAGTCCATCGCCCTGCGGTTCCCGAACCTGACGGAGCGCGTGACCGTCCGCATCGACGGCGAGGCGCCCACCTCCAGCGCCTGGGCCGTCGGCCGCGGCCGCGACCTCGTGCTGCTGAACGGCGCCAAGGTGGCCGCCTTCGCGCGGTCCCTGACGCGGACCGCCGCCGTCCGGGTCCGGGCCGGGGACGCCGCGGTCACCGCCCGCTATGACTCCGAGGGGGCCGAGGAGGCGCTCTCGCCGGTCTTGGCGCCTTGCGCAGGCGAGGCGCCGCGGCGCGGCGGACGCTGAGCCTCGAGGTCCGGTGCCGCGCTGCCGGAAGCGCATCCGGCTTGCCCGATGCCGCGCCAAGCTGCGACCGGCGCGGGGGCAGGATTGACCGCGGCCTCGTCAGGAGCGACCGCTGGCGCTTCTTCGTCGGGCGCTTCGCCGTGAATGGCGGCGAGAGCGGCCCGTCGGTCGGTGAGGTCTTACGAAAGGCATTCGCAACCATCCGCGCCCGATGACGTTGCAACTCCATGAGGATCATCCTGCTCGCGATTGCGGCTATCACATTGGCGGGCTGCGTAATCGCGCCCGGCAGGGGCTACTATCGAGGGGGGCCCGGCTACCCCCAAGGTGGCTACGGTCCACCCGGGGGCTACCACCGGCGCTGGTAGACGGCCATGAGCGCCGCCATCCACGCTGCCTGGGACGCACGGGTGGAATACCTCCTCACCAAGCTGCCCGCACGGCTGCGAGACGCCGTCCATTGGCTGCGTCACCCGCCACGCAAGCCACTGCGGCTGCTGGCCGCCGCCTTCTTCATCATGGGGGGCGTCTTTTCCATCCTGCCCATCCTCGGGCTCTGGATGCTGCCGTTGGGCTTCATGCTGCTGACCGACGACTTCCCGGCGCTCAAGACTCCCTTGGAGATCTCAGCCGCCTGGACGGCGCGGCAATGGCGCCGCCTCGTACTGTGGTGGCGGTCCCGTCGCTAGGTCCCATCCACCGACTGTTGGCGCTTCCCGGCGATCGGCTAGGTCCCAGTCAGTACGGAGGCCAACGAGGTGATCCCGGTGGCGCCAGCTGACGATCGCGCACGCTGCCCAGCTGAGGCGGCCGTGCGGGCCTACCGGGCCGCCAGCGGCGTCAGGGGACACTCGGCCGCTCAGGCGAGGCTGCTGCTCGTCTCCATGCGGACCTCATGCGAAGAATGCGGCGTGGCCTTCAAGGAGGCGGTGACTGACGCCCGCGACGTCGCAGACCTAGAGCGGGCCACGACGCCGGGAGGCCTCGCCACCTAACCGGACCGTCGCGCCGCCTCGCCAGCGATGCCGATAGCATGGCCACAGGCAAGCCTACGGAGGCGAGGCGGCAATGCGCGCGCTGTGTAGGACCCGTTCTTCAGCGACGAGGTGCTTGGACCTGCTCGGCGTCCCCGCCGCGGGCGCACCGCTCGACGGCTACCAGGGGCGGATCTGGCTGCTCGACGACAGCCGCGCCCTCAAGCTCACCACCTCGCCGGACGAGGCCGCCGCAGCCCTCGCCATCCTCGGCGCGCCCTCGCCGTACCCGTCGCTCGCCCAGGTGGACGTCGTCCATTGGGTGCCGTTTGGGAGCCGGTTCTCCAGGGACAGGATGCCCTACGCCGTGCTGCGCGAGGAGATGCCCGCGGTCGCGATGCCGCCGGGGCTGCGGGCGACGTGGGTGCGGCCTGGCCCGCTGGGCGCCGCACGGGACCGAGCTCGAGGAGCTGCTCGGCTGCCTGGCGTGGATGCGGGACGCGCTCGGCGCCCGGACGCTCGACATCTGCCCCGGCAACCTCGGCAAGCCGCGGAGGAGGGGCATCGGCCCGCGCGACCTCGGCGTCGGCGAGTTGCCCGAGGCCCTCGTCTGCAGGGTCGCGGCATGGACTTCGAGCCGCTGCCCTGCCTGGCGGAGCCATCGCCGGGCCATGCACGGTGACCGGCCGGCGTCAGCCGTTCCCGAGCCAGGCCCGGCCGACCGGCGGCACCGACACGTCGGCGAGGAACTCGGCGAGGAAGTCCTCCACGGCAACGACGAGGCCGTCGATGTCGCCGAGGTTTCCCGTGGGCGCGACCTTCGCCGCGTAAAGGGATTCCCGCCCCAGCGCGCCCTCCAGCTTCCAGGACGTGCTGATGACGGTGGCGACGGTTTCCGGCTCGCCCGGCCTGTCGAAGAACAGCGGCAGATGGACAAGGAAGACGAAGGTGCCCGCGCGGCCCTCGAACTGCAGCCGCACGGCGCCGCTGGCCCCCTCGAGGGGCGCGACGACCAGCAGGGGCGAAGTGCCGACCATGGCGACGAAGGCCGTGCTTTCCGCCATGCCCGCCAGCATGGTCTCGAACATGGCGGCCAAGGGCGCGACTCTCGCCTCGGCCCTGCCGAGTCCTGGGAAGACGCAGTCATCGCCTTCGAGCGACAATGGCAAGAGTGGCGGGAGGCCTAACCGAAGCCGTCGTCCTGCCTTTGACCCATCCTTGTCATAAGATGACCCGGTCAACTGTAATACCGACCCGCTTAAACCCTGACTTGTTCGAGATAAGGATAGCTGGTGAGGCTG
>NZ_JCACHU010000021.1:0-10476 GCF_059504005.1 Belnapia sp.
GACGGAGCCCCTTTTGGGCGCCGATCCGGGGTCCCAACCCAACGCCGATTGACACCCAGGTGCTGATCGAGGATTGGCGTCAGCACTACAATCGGATTCACCCGCACTCCTCGCTCGGCTACCGACCACCCGCCCCAGAGACCGTGGTGAGGCAGGGCCAGGTAGCAGCTCAGGAAGCGCGGTCGCGGTAATCCACTAAAAATCCGCCCGGACCACTCAAGGGAAGCTGGTCACTCTGCCGGCCTAGTAGAACAGCTTGGTAAGCGCGGCTTGAACCGCCCCGAAGAAGCCAAGGAAGTAAACGGAGGCGGCCACGACCACCAGGATGTCGCGGACATTCTCGCGGGCGACAAGGAACCGGTGGAACATGGTCACCTCCATTGGGTAATGTTCGTGGGATCGCCGGCCGGCGTCCTGGCACGAACCGCTCAGCGCGGCTGCGCGTAGACTAGGGCGGCGTTGTCACCGCCGCCGACCAGCCATGCCTCGCGGCTGGGGTTGGCAGACGCCATGGCCAGGTATTCCACTGCCGGCCCGTCGCCGAGGCTGCCCGCGAAGCGCGCGAAGAGAGAAGGCTGCGACGGCAGGCCACCACCGCTGCCGGCACCGAAGGTGCTGTAGGTGATGGTCATGTTGTCGCCACCGCCCTCGATGGTGGCACCGCCGCCGCCGACAAGGGACCCGCCCGTTGCCATGCGGACGGTGCCGTCCAGTGGGGCCTGCGCCTGGGCCGCACCGGCGGCCAGGGTGACGGCAATGACGGATGCGAATGCGATGTGCTTCATGATCGTAGCTCCTCTGCTCGCCTCATTGGGCGACGGCAGGAGGATGCCGAGGCTACGTGTGACGGGCCGTGAGTGCGCCCGTGGGAAAATCATGCGGCACCGTGGTATCGGCCTGAGGTGAGTCCCACCGCGCGGGGATTATGCCACCGCACGGACGCAGCCACAGGTGGCAATTGCACCGCAGCACGAAACCACACGGCGTCTACGTTGCGATACAGATCGACGGGCCACGTTCCGTGTTGCTAGGCTCGCATCGCCTTCCAAGGCGACTGATGGGACATCGGATGACGCGGCGCGGGTTCATCGCCCTGCTTGGCACGGCGGCGGCACGGCCAGGTGCCGGGCGTGCGCAGCCGCTCGCGCTGCCCGTCATCGGCTATCTCGGCCCTGAATCACCCGAGCCCTTTGCCAGCCGCGTGCTCGCCTTCCGCGACGGGCTCGCCAGCACGGGATATGACGCGGGCCGCAATGTCGCGATCGATTTCCGCTGGGCGGAGGGGCGCTACGACAGGCTGCCGGCGCTCGCGGCCGAGCTCGCCGGCCGGCAGGTCGCCGTCATCGCCGCGCCTGGGGGCGCACCCGTCGCGCTCGCGGCCAAGTCGGCAACCACGGCGATCCCGGTCGTATTCGAGATGGGCGGCGATCCCATCGCACTCGGCGTGGTCGGCAGCCTAAGCAGGCCGGAGGGCAACCTCACCGGCGTGTCGAGCCTCAGCGTCGAGGCGAGCCCCAAGCGGCTGGAGATCCTGCACGAGGTGGTCCGCGCTGCGCGTGACGACGGCGCCGCGCCACTGCTGCTCGGCGTCGTGGCAAATCCGACCAGCCCGACCGCCATGTCACAGGTCGGCAGCCTGCAGACTGCTGCCGAGGCGCTGGGGGTGCGGATCCACGTCCTGCAGGCCAGCGTCGAGGCGCAGTTCGGCCCCGTGTTCCACACGCTAACCGGCATCGGCGCGCGCGGCGTCGTCTTCACCTCCGATCCCTTTTTCGCCTTCCGCGGCCAGCAGCTTGCGGCACTCGCGATCCGGCACGCCATGCCGGCGATCACCCAGACCCGGGATTTCGCCATCGCTGGCGGCCTGCTGAGCTATGGCGGCGACTTCGTGCAATCCCACCGGCAGGCTGGGATCTATGCCGGGCTTATCCTCAAGGGTGCGAGGCCGGCCGAACTGCCGGTGCAGCGGGTCACGAAGCTCGAGCTGTTCATCAACCTGGACACGGCCAGGCGCTTCGGCCTCACCCTGCCCCTGACGCTGCTCGGGCGGGCGGACGAGGTGATCGAATGACCGGGCGTGTCGCGGTGCCGCCATGGGCGTGAACCTCTCCGGCGCACCACGGGGCCGGGCGAAGCCGCTGGCCGCGGCGGCCGCGGCGGATCGCGCGCCCCGCCGCAAGCATCCGCTCCTCGCCTGGCTGTTGCGCACCGCCGCCGCCGCGTTCCTGCCATCCGGCCTGGCGCGCCGCTTCGCCCGCACCCTGATCGGCCTCGTGGTGGTCACGTTCCTCGCCAACGGCACGGTCAACATGGTGCTGTCCTATGACGAGGCCACGGCATCGGCCGTGCACGTGCAGCGAGAGAAGGCGCTCGCGGCCGCCGAGCGCGTGGCCCAGTTCATCGGCGAGATCGAGAACCAGATCGGCTGGACGACTCGGGCGGAATGGGCCCGGCTGGACCCCGACCAGCGCCGCTACGACCTGATCCGCCTGCTGCGCCAGACGCCGGCCATCATGGACGTGCTCTACATCGACGCCGACGCGCGCGAGCAACTGCGGCTCTCTCGGCTCGAGCCGGACCTGGCCGGCGGCGGCGCCGATCTGTCCGCCGACCCGCGCTTCACGCAGGCCATCGCCAACCGCGTCTGGTACGGCCCGGTCTACTATGAGCGGGGGTCTGAGCCGTACATGACGCTGGCCATCGCCCATGCCGGGCGCCGGCCGGGCGTCACCGCGGTCAACGTAAACCTGAAGTTGATTTGGGACGTGGTCACCGCAATCCGCGTCGGCGACACGGGCTATGCTTACGTCACCGACGCCACCGGCCGGCTCGTCGCGCATCCCGACATGAGCCTCGTCCTGCGCGGGACGGATCTGTCGCACTTGCCGCAGGTCGCCCGCGCCGTGCGCAAGGCGCAGGGCGACGACGCCGCACCCGGGAACCCGGTCCGCTCGGACTGGGGCATGGTGCTCTCGGCTCATGCTGCCATCCCGCGGCTCGGCTGGCTCGTCTTCGTCGAGCTGCCACGGCGGGAGGTGCTGGCGCCGGTGCTCGTCACGCTCTACCAGACGCTGATCCTGCTGGGCATCAGCGTTCTCCTCGCCCTGCTGCTGGGCGGCTGGCTTGCGCGGCGCATGGTCGTCCCCATCCGCCAGCTTCAGGCCGGTGCGCAGCGCCTCGGCGAAGGTGACCTGCGCCAGCGCATCGCGGTCACTTCGGCGGACGAGATCGGCGCGCTGGCGCACCGGTTCAACGTCATGGCGGCGCGGGTGCAGGAGGCGCAGGAGACGCTGGAGGCCAAGGTCGCGCACCGGACCGAGGAGCTGGCGCAATCGCTGGACGAACTGCGCGCAGCGCAGGACCGGCTGATCCAGACCGAGAAGCTCGCCTCGCTCGGCCAGCTCACGGCCGGCATCGCGCACGAGATCCGGAATCCGCTGAACTTCGTGAACAACTTCGCCGAGCTCTCGGTCGACCTGCTGCACGAGCTTGAGGAGGCGCTCGCCGTGGCCGGGCCTTCGCTCGATGCGGCGCTGCGTGAGGAGATCGCGGACCTCGCCGCGACGCTGCGGGACAATCTGGGCCGGGTGGTACAGCACGGAAAGCGCGCCGACAGCATCATCCGGAACATGCTAGCCCATTCTCGCGAGAGCGGCGGGGAACGCCGCCTGGTGGACCTCAACGCCTTCGTCGAGGAGGCGCTGAACCTGGCCTACCACGGCGCACGGGCAGAAAAGCCGGGCTTCAACATCGCGCTCGAGAAGCATCTGGATCCGGCGGTCGGGCAGGTCGAGCTCTACCCGCAGGAATTTACCCGCGTGCTGCTGAACCTGTTCGGCAACGGCTTCCATGCGGCGCATGCGAAGCGCACCGGGGACGCGGTGGCCGGGTTCCAGCCAACACTTTCCGTCACAACGCGGGCGCTGCCGGGCCAGGTCGAGATCCGCGTGCGCGACAACGGGGCCGGCATTCCCGACGCGGTCAAGGCGCGGATCTTCGAGCCCTTCTTTACCACCAAACCCACCGGAGAAGGCACCGGCCTCGGCCTCTCGCTCTCGCACGACATCGTTGTGAAGCAGCACCGCGGGACCATCGACGTGGTGACGGAGGCGGGCAGCTTCACCGAACTCGTCGTCACCCTGCCTTGCACCGGGACGTCGCCGGACGGGAGGGACGCATGAACGCGCTCATCCTCGTCGCCGACGACGAAGCGGATATGGAGCCGCTGTTCCGGCAGCAATTCCGCCGCGACATCAGGGCCGGCCGCTTCGACCTGATGTTCACGACCTCGGCGCGGCAGGCGCTGCGGATCATCGGCGATGCAGGGCAGGACGACATTGTCCTCCTGCTGTCGGACATCAACATGCTGGAGATGAGCGGGCTTGACCTGCTGGCACGCGCGAAGGCAGCACGCCCCGACCTTCCGATCATCATGGTCACTGCCTATGGCGATGCCGATACGCGCCGCCGCGCACTGGCGGGTGGCGCCGATGGTCTGCTGCCGAAGCCCATCGACTTTCCCGCTCTGCGGGCCGAGATCGACCGCTGCCTCGCCCGGTGGAGGGCGGGGCCGTGACGACGATCCTCGTGGTCGACGACGAGCCGGATCTGGAGGCGCTGATCCTGCAGCGGTTCCGGCGGCGAATTCGCGCGGGCGAGATGGCCTTCCTCTTCGCCCGCAACGGTGTCAAGGCGCTCGACCTCGTCGCGGGCCATGCGGGCATCGGCCTCGTTCTCGCCGACATCAACATGGCCGGGATGGATGGGCTGACGCTGCTTGGCGAGTTGCAGAAGGCGGAGGGGCCGCTCGCCACCGTGGTCATCTCCGCTTATAGCGACATGAGCAACATCCGTACCGCCATGAACCGCGGCGCCTTCGACTTCCTGACCAAGCCGATCGACTTCGCCGACCTTGAGGCGACGATCGCCAAGGCGCAGCGCCATGTCACAGCCCTGCGGGAGGCGCGCGCGGCCGCCGCCGAGCTCCAGCGCCAACGCGAGGCACTACTGCAGGCGGAGAAGATGGCGACCTTCGGCTCCCTCCTCGCCGGTGTCGCGCATGAGTTGAACAACCCGCTCTCCATCGTGCTCGCCGGGGCGCTGATGCTGGAGGAGGAAGCGGCGGAGGCCGGCGGGCCGGGCCTCGCCAGGAGCGCGGAGCGGATCCGCGTGGCGGCTGAGCGCTGCGCGCGGATTGTCCGCAGCTTTCTCGCCATGGCGCGGCAGCAGGAAGTCCAGCGGCGCCCGATCGCCGCAGCCGCCCTGGTCGACAGCGCGCTGGAATTGCTGACCTACGGTCTGCGGAGCGACGGTATCGAGGTGATGCGGGACGTCCCGGCCGACCTGCCGCCGCTGTTCGGCGATGCGGACCAGTTGCATCAGGTCCTGGCGAACCTCATCACCAATGCCAAGCAGGCGCTGGAGCGCCAGCCCGGGCCACGCCGCCTGCGCATCGCGGCGCGGGCGGCCCGCGACGCGGTCGAGATCTCGGTCGCCGACAATGGACCCGGCATCGCCGCCGAGTTACGGGGCCGGATCTTCGACCCCTTCTTCACGACGAAGCCGGTCGGCACGGGGATCGGCCTTGCGGTGTCGCGCCGGATCGCGGACGCGCACGGGGGCTCGCTGACGCTGGCGGAGGGGGCGGGCGGTGCAAGCTTCGTCCTGCGGCTGCCGCGTGCAGGGCAGGATGCGGCCGCGGCGGCCATGGCCGTTGCGCATCCGGACACCACGCCGCCAGCGGTCCCGCGGAGGGCACTTGTCATCGACGACGAGGCGGAACTCGCCGGCGTGCTCGCGCGCATGCTCGCTGCGCACGGCTTCCGCTGCGACTTTGCGGTGACGGGGCGGGACGCCCAGGACCTTCTGTCCCGCGGGGAGTACGACGCCATTCTCTGCGACCTGCGGATGCCCGACATGGACGGGCGGGCCCTCTACTGCTGGCTGGAACGGCAGCGGCCGCAGCTGTGCCGGCGCACCGCCTTCGTTACCGGCGATGCGTTGAGCCGGGTCGCCGCCGAGTTCCTCACCCGCTCGGGCCGCCCCGTCCTGGAAAAGCCCTTCCTGCCCGAGGAGGTGCGCCGGCTGGTCGCCGCCCTGGATGCCGGCGGAGGCTAGTCCGCCGTGAAGGTCATCAGAAAGCGCTGCGGTTCGCCGCCGACGAGGTGCAGGGCGCGGCCATTGAACAGCACCGGGTTGCAGCCGTCATCCGAGGTGCAGAGCGTGTCGCCGTCGATCCACCATTGCTGCGTCGCGATGCGCCGGTCCGGGTGCGCCGGGTGGAACTGGTACTGGTCGCCATCGGCGCTCCAGAAGGTGGACAGGGTGGCCCGCATGCCCCAGCGGTTCCAGTCCACCCCGGCCAGCCGGCGCCCGGCGAAGGCGGCGCGGATCGCGTCGCCGTCCAGCCTCCGTCCCTCCGGCCTCAGTATGCGCTCGCCGCCAAGGAGCGCCTGCCGCAGCTGTTCGGGCGGCCAGCCCGTGGCGCAGCCATAGGCCGCCTCCAGGCTGCGGCCGCTGGTGATGTGATAGGTCCGCGCGGACCCGAGTTCTGGCCGGTCAAGGCCTCTGGTTTCGGCGTCATGCACCCGCAGGCCCTGGCGCCGCGCCGCAGCCGACCACCTGATCCAGGCAGCGTGCGGCACGCTCCGGTCGCGCCGGTCGCCGATGACGAAGATCTCGGCATCCGACCGGATGGCCGCGACCGAGCGCATGGGGTCGGCCAGGTCGCCCTCCCGCAGGGCGAAGTCGTCCGCGACGATGCCGTCGGGCCTGCGGCGGAACTGCGCCAGGTCGAGCGGCGCCGAGGCGATGACGGCGCAGCGGATGTCGCTGCGCCTGGCCAGGAGGTTGGCGACCAGCAGCCCACCAGACGAGAAGCCCGAGAGCACGACGTTGCGGAAGCCGTAGCGGCGTTTCAGCGCGTCCACAGCCCCGTCGACAAGGTCCACCTCGTCGAGCGTGTGGCGGTCCTGCGCGTGGTTGCCGGACGAGCCGTGCATGCCGGGCCGCGCGATCAGGAACACCGGCATGCCCTGCATCGCGCCGGCCAGGATCCCCGCGGCGAGGCGCCGTGACGCGGCATCCTGCTCGTAGAACTCGCTGAGGCGATCGATCTGCACCCGGCCGGCCGCGGCGCGGTAGACGATGCCCGGCGGGTCGCCAGGAAGGTGCAGCAAGGCGACCGGCGAGGATCCGGCCGCGCCGCCGGTGGCGTAGCGCAGGCATTCGCGGCGGCCGCCGGTCTCGACCCAGAGTGTATCTGGCAGGGCGCGGCATCCCGCCTCGGTAGCCGTCGCACCGCTGACCAGCCCCTCGCGGGTGAAGGTGTCGGCGGAAAAGCCAGCCGGCGCCGGGGGGGCCTGCGGCCCGGGACCGGCGCCGCATCCCGCGACGAACAACGCGGATGCCAATGCGATGCGGGCCGGGAGCAGCCTGGGGCAGAGCGCGATCACGCCGCACCTGTGGGTCGGGACCGTTGGCAGATGGGCCTTGCCGCACCGGTGAATAGTGGCCGCGCGGAAAAAGCGGCCCCGCGGCGGCGCGGGCATGGCGGCGAATACCACGCTTCGCATCCGCCTTTCCTCGCCCCCGTCAACGATGCCTCCCACGCCGCCCCATCAAGCTCCGCCGGTCTTCACCAGACGAAGGAGAACAGGCCATGCATACCATCATCTCCAGCGGGCGGGCCTTTCAGTTCGAACTGCCGTGGGCACCCCTCCGCGCCATCCGCCGTTGGTGCCGCGAGCAACGCACGGCGGCGATCCTGAGCCGCCTGGACGACAGGATGCTGAAGGATATCGGCATCGACCGGTCCACCATTCCGTACGAGGCGCGCCGGCAATCCACCGGGCTGGACGGCTGCTGACATGGCGCCGCATGCACAGGCCGAGGCGGTGCGCGTCGAGACCGACGCCCGTTGCCGAACAGAATCCGCCCCGCCCCTCCGCATCCGGCGGCTCGGCGAGGAGGACCTGCCGGCCATCGAACAGCACCTGTTGGAGTTCGGCCGGCTCGACCGCCATGCCCGCTTCGGCGCGGGCATGAGCGACCCGGCGATCGCCGCCTATGTCCTGCGGCTGAACCCGTCCCGCGCGGTCCTCATCGGCGCGGTGGAGGAGACGAGCGGCAGGGTCGTCGGGCTGGCCGAGGCGCAGCCGGCCCTCGCGCCGTGCCATGTGGAAATGGCGGTCTCGGTCCATCCGGACCAGCGCTGCTGCGGCCTGGGACGGCGCCTGGTCCAGCAGGCACTCTTCGGCGCCGCCGCGCAGGGGCAGGAGGTCGCGCACTTCTTCTTCTCCCCCGAGAACCGGCCGATCCTCGCGCTGGTCCGCGGCCTCGGCGCGCGCATCGCCGCCACCTTCGACCGCGCCGAACTCCGGCTGGGCGCCTCTGAGCCGCCATCACCGCCAAACTTCGCATCGTTGTTCAGCTAGCGCGGTCACGGCAGTGTGAGACGCGTGGCCGCGTATCCGGGGATATGCAAAACATTGGCCACGCAATCGGGATGATGCAGCGGTGACGACGGCCCACCAACCTGCACCCAGTCTGAGGATCGGCGAGGCGCGGCGCCGCGCTGTCCCTGGCGCGACGCTGGCGCGGATGGCCAGCGTCGCCAGGGCCGTGTCGCCGCCGGCCGAGCCGACCTCATGCATGCCATAGCGGCTTCCGCAGCAACGCCCGGACCTCGGGCGGACCGAGGCCGGCATCGCGCTGCATACCTCCATCGAGCGCGCCGAGCTCGCGCCGTTCCGCCGCACGCTGGTGTGCCAGGCGCATGCCGCGTGGCACGGCGCCCGCACCCGCCCGCGATGCGATCCAGGCCACGTGCGCGAGAGGATGCAGGTCCTGGCCGCAGATCATGGCCTGGATGGCCGATTGCAACATCATCTTGTTCCCCGATGCCTCGGCGGGCCGGAGCGCCGCGCCGCGCCGAGCCCCTCCGGGTGGCGTGGCATTCGGCCTGGGCATGGGCGTGGCATCGGCCGCACCCTGCGCCGAGGCGGCCATGCTGACCATCCGCATGCTCGGCGAGCTGGCGGTGCTGCGCGACGGCGTGGCGCAGCCGCTGCCACCCTCGAAGAAGACCCGCGCACTGCTCGGCTATCTCGTTGCGACAGGGCGTCCGCGGCGGCGGGAACGGCTCTGCACCCTGCTCTGGGATGTTCCCGACGACCCGCGCGGCGCCCTGCGCTGGAGCCTGAGCAAGCTGCGCGGCCTCGTCGACGAGCCAGGTGGCCCGGCGCGGATCCTCGCCGACCGCGACAGCGTCGGTTATGCGCCCGAGGGCGCGCAGAGTGACCTTCTCGCGCTGCGCCAGGTCTGCGCGCAGCCGCTCGCCAGGGCCGCGACCGGGATGCTGGCCGACGTCGCGGCGAGCGTCGGCGGCGAATTCCTGGCGGGCCTCGATCTGCCGGCGCAGCCCGACTTCCAGGCCTGGTGCCTGGCCGAGCGCGAGGATACCCGCCGGCAGCACGCGGCGGTGCTGGAGGAGCTGGTCAACCGTCTCCTGGCTGCGGCGCCGGAGGAGGCGGTCGGGCATGCCCGTCGCTGGGTGGAGCTGGATGGCTTTGACGCGAAGTCGCGCGCTGCGCTGGTTGGACTGCTGGTGCGGCTCGGCCGGCGCGCGGAGGCCGAGCAGCATTGCGAGACGGGCCTGCGGATGCTGCAGGAGGCGGGCCTGCCGCCCGGGCCCCTGGGGGCCGCGGCGCGGGAGCTCCGTGGCCGGCCTTCGCTCGCAGCACCGACCCAGGCCGAGGCCGGACCGGCGCCGACGGATGCCGCAGTGCTGGCTGGCGGTGCCGGGCGCCTGATCATCGTCGACGACGAGCCCGAGATCGGCCGGATGGTGGCGGAGTATCTCGGCCGGCACGGCTTCGCGGTGCGCACCGCGACCAACGGGCGGGCGCTGCGCCAATTGCTGGCCGAGGAGCCCGCTGATCTGGTGATCCTCGACGTGAACATGCCGGGGGAAGACGGCTTCGCCGTCGCGCGCAGCCTCGGCGTCGGCACGGGTGGCCCGCGCATCCTGTTCCTCACCGCGGCCATCGACGTCGTCGACCGCGTGGTCGGGCTGGAACTCGGGGCCGAGGACTACATCACGAAGCCGTTCGACCTGCGCGAATTGCGCGCTCGGGTCCGCAACGTGCTGCGGCGGGTGGAGGAGGCGGCTGGCGAGTCGCAGGCGAGCCCGGCGCCGCACGAGCCCGAGGGGGAGCCGACGCCGGTGCTCCGGCAGGAAATCCGCTTCTGCCTCGCTGCGGATCGCGTGCGGATCGCCTATGCGACCAGCGGCGAGGGGCCGCCGCTTCTCAAGCCGTCGAATTGGCTGACGCATCTCGAATTCGACTGGGAAAGCCCAGTCTGGCGCCACTGGATGCGCGAGTTGTCGCGTGGCCGCCGGCTGGTTCGCTACCACTACGTGGGCACTCTTAGCGCCGTCCTGCGTTGTCTTTGAACCGGTTGGAGGGGGTTGGG